>DMDI01000302.1:0-292 GCA_003445555.1 Desulfotomaculum sp.
GCTGCGTATCCTTTAACAGTTTCCACGAGATTTGGCACGAGATCGTATCTCTTTTTAAGCTGGACATCAATATCTGACCACGATGATTTTACCGTGTTTCTGAAGCGGATGAGTTTATTATAAATCCCTATAAAAACAGCTATTAGGACTATAATGAGTCCAAGGATGATGAGCAGTAGCATCAAGTTTTCCTCCTGTTTCCTTTAATAATTTCTCCATAATTTTTATTTCTCCTCTAAAAAATAAGCACTTTAATTTCTAAAGTCTTTAAAGGAAGCAAAAAGAACGTCCC
>DMDI01000302.1:418-4249 GCA_003445555.1 Desulfotomaculum sp.
AAAAAGAACGTCCCCATGCTTCCATGCAGGTAGTTTGGCATCCCCTTGAATAGCATTAAAACCATCGAGGAAGCAAAAAGAACGTCCCCATGCTTCCCCAGAGGAAGCAAAAAGAACGTCCCCATGCTTCCCCATGCTTCCCCCGTCCCCATGCTTCCCAATATGGACTGCCTGCTCCTCATCAATCATGGACTAAGCCCTTTTCCTGGCCTCGACAGCCTTACTGATACAGAACAAACCAAGGCCCATAATCACGGCGTGAAAAATAATAGCTCCCCAAAGCTCAGTGAGCCGGGTAAACCCTGGGGTATGGGAGAAAACTCCTCCCAGCACCCAGGCTATTCAGATAATGCCCAGCGCAAGCAGGACAATTCCGGTAATTAACCATTTGTTCATTATCACTACATCTCCTTATCTGTTTTTTGCCAGATGGAAGATTTCTTCCAATGATGTATGTGGTTGCTTAAACTCATTACGTTCCTAACGCTTTAAAGAGAAAAAACAAGGCCAGTATGGCCGTTGCGCCGTGGAAGGCAATTGCTCCAACTGTTACGGCGCTTGTTGCCCGACTTTTGCCGCGGAAAACGTCCGCCATCACGTACAGAATTCAAACGGCGGAAAGCAGCCAGACGACGATAGTAGCAATCCACCACATATTTGGTTCACCTCCTAGTTTTTAGTGTTCGTCATCATATATCCGTATTCCAAAGATAAACAGTTATAATAACAGCATAGTATAGAAATCGTCTAAACAGATTTAATCCTATCTTTTCCCGGCCTGTTGCAAAATCCAATCACCAATTATCTTTAAGGCTACCGGTGAAATAGTCTCTTCTATTTTTGCGTAATCTAAACCCGATCCAGTTTGAACGGTCTGAAATGCATGGTTTAGGTTGGGTATTTCTTTTATAGTGTAATTTTTATTGCCTCCGTCCTGCAAGGAATTCTCAATGGCTTGCAGGTTTTCTTTTGGCGGTACCTGAAGGTCTTTCTCGCCGATTAAGGCTAGCACTGGGCACCTCACTTTCATAAAGGCCGGTGTGGGGTCATAAGTTACGTAATAGCGGAACCAGGGCGACAGCAGTTGTTGGATTTCCTGGTCTATCCGGGCATCCGGGAGGTAACCTAACTCTTCTTTTTCTTTGGCACTCATTTTCCCTATTTCTTCAATCATAATCTGGCGGAGCTTTTGGGCAGCGACCACGTTGTCTTTTTCTTGTTTGAGCACGGTAAACTGCCGTTTTTGTAAGGCCCGGTTTTTGTCAATAGTGCTGTCATTTACCCCAAGCGCCTTAAGAATTAAGGCGGCCTGCAATTGAAGAATTTCTTCCCCCCTTAGACCTTGCCCTGCCATCAGCCCAATGAAAGCAATATCTTTTGATTGCGCGGCCACCATCGGCGCAATCAGGCCTCCTTCACTGTGGCCAAGAAGACCAATCAACTCAGGATTTATCTCTTGACGACTCTTGAGGTACTCAACTCCGGCAAGCACGTCAGTAGAGAAATCTTCGCTTGTTGCCGTTAAGAAGTTACCGGTTGATTTTCCCGCCCCACGGTCATCAACCCTAAGGACGGCAATTCCGCAGCGCGTCAGATAATCAGCCAGTACCAAAAAGGGGCGGTGGCCATAGACCTTTTCGTCACGGTCCTGGGGGCCAGAACCTGTAATGAGCAGCACGGCCGGGAAAGGGGCTCCTGAAGGCGGCAGGGTCAACGTGCCAGCCAGTTTTACTCCGGCTTTCTTGTTTTCGTAAACAACCTCTTCTTCTTTATAAGGATAAGGTTTTTTTGGTTCCTGCGGCCGGTGTAATTCCGGAGCTTGCTCAACGCGTTGAAGCACTAAAGGGAGGCGTACACCTTCCAGCGGTTCTTTAAGCTCTCCTTCAATGGTCAAACCGTTTTCTTTAATTTTTCCTTCAAAAATAATCCGGCCGGACATCACTTCCAGGCGCACATTTCCGTTTTTAAAATCAATTTTATCCACGGGTATGCCCATTGCTCCCTGGTCAGGACTATCCATAATTGCCGAAAACATGCCGTCCGGGCTAACAGAGATACGGAAAACAAGTCTGACCTCATTGCCGGCAAAAGCTAGGGTTCCCTGCCAGATACCCTCTAGATCATTTATTCCTGCTTTCTTTTGGTAAACAGAAGATACAGTAGTAATCTTTACAATTTTGGATTTTCCATCCCATTCCACATTTGCTCCTAATACTTCGCTGACCCAACGGACAGGAACCATCACCCGGCAGTCAACAACCTGTATGGGAACATCTGACTGAATCTCCTTTCCGTTCACCAGCAGTTTAATCTGATCAGCCGGGAAAGCAAAGGGAACAAACGCAAAAGCAACCAAAAAAATTGCGATACTAACAGTTTCGGCAAACGTCCACCATTTCATCTTCCCTTTCACGCAAAAACCTCCTTTATTTTTGTTAATTTTACAACTAAAACCTGCCTGTTGACAATTAAAATTATAATATCTTCATCTTTAGCCTTAGCAATAAAGTTCAGGGGCTTATCGCGGGGATTATTATAAATGCTATGGCAGGTTTTGGTGAAGAATTCATAGCACGACCGGAAGAAGCATTATTTCACCGGAAGTTCTGCCCTACGAGATTGGCAACGCATTAATTGCTATGAAAAGAAAAGGGCGTCTTAATGACCGGGAAATTCTTCGGGCGTTCGACCTGTCGCAGCGAATAGCCGTCAGGTTGGTTTCGGTAAATATTCGTGACGCGATAAAAATTGCCCTGCGGTTTAATATATATGCTTATGACGCGTATTATCTGCAGTGCTGCCTGGAAAACAAATTGCCTTTCATCAGCCTTGATCACCGCATGTGTGATATTGCAGAAAGTCTTGAAATAAAGGTGGTGAAATAAATTATGAAGATTTATACGTATTCACAGGCCCGCGAGAAACTGGCAGACATTCTTGAAGAATCCAAGAAAGATGAAGTTGTCATTCGCCGCCGCAGTGGCGATATGTTTTCTATCACGCCGAAAACACCCACTCGCCGTTCTCCTTTCGATGTACCGGGCTTGGGCAAAAGGATTACTCGAAAAGAAATATTAGAGGCAATACGCGAATCCAGAGAACGGGCATAACAAATCAATCCAGCGGATGATCTGGAAAGATTCAAGAAAAAACTTGATGATAAAACCATTACATTGGACAAAGTGACGAAAAAGGATTAAAAAGCGATGACATGAAAAGTACATCATGGAAATCCGTGAGGGAGAAACTGGCAGTTTTCTGCTTATCAGTTTGAACTTATTCGGCTCTGCCTTTAAAAAGTGTACCGGATATATTGATGCATTATAGGCCATATCCACTTTCAATTAAATCTGTCAGGCGGGTAACAAATCTTGCGGCAGGAGCGCCATCTATAACGTCATGGTCAATTAATATGGTCATTTGAAGATACTCTCTAACTTCTATTCGCTCTTTAAAAACTCCCGGCTTCTTTATAATTGAGCCTAAAGCGAAACAGACAGGAAGAAAACTTACCGGTATTACCCAACCTTTCACATTACCGATCATTCCTACGGAAGTTACCACAATGGTACCTGCCATTTTTTTTATTAAAAACGGATTTTTTAATATGAACTTCCAGATGATTAATCTTAAGCATTGGGGTAGTGAAACATAAAATTTCATTGCCCATTTATATTGGTTTTCCCCAAGTACGTAATCTTTTTCATCGATCACCTTTTGTTCTTTTGCCGATTTAATTTCAGAATGAATATCCCGCAATGATTTTTCATTCACTTTTCTGATCACAACGGGTAACGGAACTTTTTCCCTGTAGATCGTAAAATAGAATTG
>DMDI01000117.1 GCA_003445555.1 Desulfotomaculum sp.
GCTGAACCTGCCCGTTATATCTCACTGCGAAGAACCGGCTTTGGCGGATGGCGGCATGATGCACGAAGGATTTAGGTCAACCATATTGGGCCTGCCTGGAATGCCTGCTGCCGCTGAAGAGGTTATGGTCGCCAGGGATATTATCTTGGCCGGCTTAACCGGTTGTCACCTTCATATTGCCCACGTAAGCACTGCCGGCAGCGTAGAGTTAGTAAGAGCGGCCAAAGAAAAGGGAATAAAAGTAACTTGTGAGGTTACCCCGCATCATTTTACCTTAACTGATGAGGCGGTAAGCAGTTATGACCCTCATACAAAAGTAAATCCTCCCTTGCGGAGCAAGGCCGATGTAGCCGCTCTTCAAGCAGGGCTTAAAGACGGAACCATTGATGTTATTGCTACAGATCACGCGCCGCATACGCCAGAAGAAAAAGAGTTGGAATTTGAGCTAGCCCCTTTTGGGATGGTAGGTCTAGAAACAGCAGTTGGTTTAGTTTGGACAAAACTGGTTATCCCGGGAATTCTGACTGCTTGCGAAGCCGTGGCCAAAATGACGGTTAATCCGGCCCGGATACTAAATCTTAAGAAAGGCTTAATTGAAATAGGAAGGGAAGCAGATATTACCGTTATTGACCCTGATTTAGCCTGGGTGGTAAAACCAGAGGAATTTGCCAGTAAAGGACGCAATACCCCTTTTAGCGGTTGGTCTTTAAAAGGTTTACCTGTGGTTACTATGGTGGGGGGCCGCGTTAAGTGGATGAAATTTGGTAAATGAAAAATTATTTTGCCAGACAGGCGGGTAAAAAAGGGGTGGTGAAATATAAATGAAGGCCCTCATCGCCTTAGAGGACGGCACTATTTTTGAAGGGGAATCTTTTACCGGTTCTGGAGAGATTAGCGGGGAAATTGTTTTTAACACCAGCATGACCGGTTACCAGGAAATCTTAACTGATCCTTCTTATAAAGGGCAAATTGTAACCATGACTTACCCTTTAATCGGTAATTACGGTATTAACCAGGAGGATATGGAATCCCGGCACGTTCAGGTGGAAGGTTTTATTGTGCACGAGTACCAGCCTTTTTACAGCAACTGGCGCGCAAACATGAGCCTGGCCCGATTTTTAAAAGAAAACAAGGTCCTGTCGGTTGAAGGGGTGGATACCAGGGCCCTGACGCGGCACCTGCGCCTGGAAGGAGCTATGAAAGGGGTGATTTCCACGCTCGATCTAGACCCGGCTCGTCTAGTGAAAAAGGCGATTAATACTCCTTCTCTAGTCGGGCGTGATTTAGTGCGTGAGGTTACCTGGCCCAAACCATATTACTGGAAAGATGGCCCGGTTGGAGAACCGCTTCCGGTAACTTCCCGCCCGTCTGGCAGGCCGTTAGGTTTTTATTCCTCTGATAGATTATCTGCCTGCCAGCCTGACGGACAGGTAAAACCATACCGGGTGGTAGCCTTAGATTTAGGCGTAAAATTTAACATTCTCCGTTTACTGGAAAAAGAATGTACGGTGCTGGTTTTGCCGGCCCATACCAGCGCCACCAAAATTCTTTCCTTAAACCCGGACGGTGTCTTTTTATCTAACGGCCCGGGCGACCCGGCCGGGGTGGGTTACGTGGTGGAAACTGTCCGCCGGTTAATTGACCAAAAACCCATTTTCGGTATATGCCTGGGACACCAGATTTTAGGGCTTGCTTTAGGGGGTAAAACCTTTAAATTAAAGTTTGGACACCGGGGGGCCAATCAGCCGGTAAAAAATTTATTGTCCGGACGGGTGGAAATAACCGCTCAAAATCACGGCTTTTGTGTTGATTTTGATTCTCTTGATCAAGAGGCAGTTGAGCTTACCCACCTTAATTTGAACGACAACACGTGTGAGGGGATACGACACCGCCAACTGCCTGTTTTTGGAGTGCAGTACCATCCGGAAAATTCTCCTGGACCGCATGATGCCAGTTATCTTTTTGACCAGTTTTTTGAACTCATGAAAAAACATAAAATTAGGGGTTAGAGGTTAGAAGTTGGAAGTTGGATTAGAAAAGAAGGAATTCGCCTAGAGAAAGTCCAACCTCCAATTTCCAACCTCCAATTTCCAAAGGTAGGAGCTAAAAATATGCCGAGACGAAATGATTTGCAGAAAATATTAATTATAGGTTCGGGACCCATTATTATTGGGCAGGCCTGTGAATTTGATTATTCGGGGACCCAGGCCTGCAAAGCGTTACGTGAAGAGGGTTTTGAGGTGGTATTGGTAAATAGCAACCCGGCCACCATTATGACCGACCCGGAGATGGCCGACCGGACTTATCTTGAACCCATCACCCCTGAGGTAGTAGCTAAGGTAATTGAAAAAGAACGGCCGGATGCCCTCCTGCCCACCTTGGGGGGACAGACCGCTCTTAACACGGCCGTAAAGGTGGCGGAAAAAGGCGTCCTTGAGGATTTTGGGGTGGAGATGATTGGCGCCTCTCCCCAAGTAATTCATAAAGCCGAGGACAGGGAGCTTTTCCGGACCGCCATGCAAAACATCGGCCTGCGTGTTCCCAAAAGCGGCATTGCGCGCGAAATTGAGCAGGCCAGGCAAATTGCCCAAGAAATAGGATTTCCCCTTATTGTTCGCCCCAGTTTTACCTTGGGAGGGACGGGAGGCGGTGTCGCGTATAGCCGTATGGATTTGGATGTTTTGGTTGCCCAGGGGCTTGACCGCAGTTTGATTCGCGAAGTTATGCTGGAAGAATCGGTAATCGGCTGGAAGGAATATGAACTGGAAGTAATGCGGGATAAAAAAGACAATGTGGTTATTATTTGCAGCATTGAAAATTTTGACCCGATGGGAGTTCATACGGGAGACAGCATTACGGTCGCGCCCGCGCAGACTTTAACGGATAAAGAATACCAGTTAATGCGGGACGCGGCTATGGCCATTATTCGCGAGATAGGGGTGGAGACAGGCGGTTCTAACATTCAATTTGCGGTTAACCCTGAAAATGGCGAAATGGTAGTCATTGAAATGAACCCGCGAGTTTCGCGTAGTTCAGCCCTGGCTTCTAAAGTTACGGGCTTTCCCATTGCTAAAATTGCCGCCAAACTAGCGGTAGGATATTATCTAGATGAGCTTCCTAACGATATTACCAAGGAGACAAGGGCTTCCTTTGAGCCTACTATTGATTACTGTGTGGTAAAAATTCCCCGCTGGACCTTTGAAAAATTTCCGGATACCGAAGATTTAATTACCACTTCCATGAAATCAGTAGGCGAGGTAATGGCTATTGGCCGGACTTTTAAAGAAGCCTTGCAAAAAGGCCTGCGCTCTTTAGAAATTGGCTGCTCTGGTTTGGATACCGGTTGGCTGAAAGACTCTTTACTTTCCCGGGAAGAAATTAAAAAAAATATCCTAACCCCTAACTCCAGGCGTATTTTTTATCTGGGGGCTGCATTTAAGGCTGGTTTTAAATGCCAGGAGGTTTATGAACTAACTAAAATTGACCCCTGGTTCCTGCAGCAAGTAAAGCAAATTATAGACCTGGAACAAGAAATTGCCGGCCTGAAACCTTTACCGTCAGAATGGTTAAAAAAAGCAAAAAAGTACGGGTTTTCTGACCGTCAGTTAAGCACTTTAACCAAAAAAACTGAGGAAGAAATAAGAGATGAGCGTAAGTCAGCCGGCTTACACCCGGTCTATAAGCTGGTGGATACTTGTGCGGCTGAGTTTGAGGCTTATACTCCTTATTATTACTCCACTTACGAAGTAGAAGATGAAGTGAGGGTTGATCCAACCGATAAAAAGAAAGTGGTGATTTTAGGGAGCGGGCCTAACCGCATCGGCCAGGGTATTGAGTTTGATTACTGCTGCGTGCACGCCTCCCTGGCCCTGCGGGAAGAAGGTTACACCTCCATTATGGTGAATAGTAACCCGGAAACGGTAAGTACGGATTACGATATTTCTGACCGGCTTTACTTTGAACCATTAACCTTAGAGGATGTCCTGCATATTGTGGAAAAAGAGAAGCCTTTAGGGGTCATTGTTCAGTTTGGCGGGCAAACCCCACTTAATTTAACCGTTCCGCTTCACAAAGCCGGTGTGCCAATTTTAGGCACTTCCCCGGACAGCGTAGACCGGGCCGAAGACCGTAAGCGTTTTCAAGTCCTCCTAAAAAAATTAGGTTTGAGCCAGCCCCCAAACGGCACCGCCGTAAATTTAGAGGAAGCTATCCAGGTGGCTCAACAAATTGGTTATCCGGTAGTGGTACGTCCCTCTTATGTTTTGGGGGGAAGGGCCATGCGCATTGTTTATGATGCGGCTGACCTAACTACTTATATTACCTCCGCCGTTCTTGTATTTGGCGAACACCCGGTGTTAATTGATAAGTTTTTAGAAGACGCGATTGAGGTGGATGTAGACGCCATTTCTGACGGGGAAACAATTATTATTGGGGGTATTATGGAACACATTGAAGAAGCCGGTATTCATTCCGGTGACAGCGCTTGTGTACTACCCCCCCACACTTTAAAACCCGAGGTTTGCGCCCAAATTAAAGAAAGTACCCGGGCGCTGGCCAAGGAACTGGGGGTAATTGGTTTAATGAACATCCAGTACGCGGTTAAAAATGAACGGATTTACGTGCTGGAAGTTAACCCCCGGGCTTCCCGCACCATTCCTTTTATCAGTAAAGCCACCGGTATTCCCTTAGCCAAACTGGCCACCAAGGTGATGCTAGGTAAAAGCTTAAAGGAAATAGGATTGACGTCGGAGAAGGAAATAACGCATATTGCGATTAAAGAATCCGTCTTTCCCTTTGACCGTTTTCCTGGGGTGGATATTTTGCTGGGACCAGAAATGAAATCTACCGGCGAAGTAATGGGCATTGATTCTTCTTTTGGCCTTGCTTTCGCTAAATCTCAATTAGCCGCAGGGCAAATGCTGCCTACGGCAGGTAATGTCCTGCTCAGCGTGCGTGATCATGATAAGCCAGCTCTTTATGCCGTAGCCGAAAAGTTTCACCAGATGGGTTTTGGTATATTGGCCACCCGCGGAACGGCCGCTTACTTAAACCAAAAAGGCATTCCGGCGAAAATAATATTAAAGGTTTCGGAAGGGCGTCCGCACGTGGTAGATCGCATTAAAAACGGGGACATTCAAATGGTAGTAAATACCTCTTTGGGCAAAAGACGTACTAAAGATTCTTATTTAATCCGCCGGGCCTGTGTGGAGTACCGCCTTCCGTACGCGACCACTATTGCCAGTGCTTACGCCATGGCTCAAGGTATTGCTGCCATCGGATACAACCGGCTTACGGTAAAAACAATTCAAGAATACACTTCTTAAAAGCCTCAATGGTTTGACTAATTTGCTTTTCCGTATGGCTTAAAGAAACGAAACAAGCTTCAAATTGGGAAGGCGGTAGATAAATCCCCCGGGCTAACATACATTGGAAGAAACGGGCGTATTTTTCAGTGTTTGAATGGCAGGCTGTTTGGTAGTCTTTAACTTTTACCGGAGCAAAAAAGAAGGTCGTCATAGAACCGGTATGGTTAATCGTAACTTCTGCCTTTAATTCTTGAATAATACAGGTTAAATTGCTGACCATATATTTAGTCTTACGGGCTAAATCATCGTAAGCACCCGGTTGCTTTAATGTTCTTAAAGTAGCTAGACCTGCGGCTACCGCTAAAGGATTGCCCGCCAGTGTTCCGGCTTGGTATACCGGCCCTAGGGGGGCAACCTGTTCCATAATCCGGCGCTTACCCCCGTAGGCCCCTATGGGCAGGCCACCACCAATTATTTTACCCAAACAGGTCAAGTCCGGGTCAATTCCGTAAATTTCCTGGGCGCCGCCATACGCTAGGCGAAAACCGGTAATAACTTCGTCAAAAATTAATAAAGCCCCGTAGTGCCGGGTTAATTCCCGTAAACCTTCCAAAAAACCTGGCTGGGGTAAAACTACCCCCATATTACCGGCCACAGGCTCAATAATTACCGCGGCAATGTTTTCCCCTTCCCTGGCAAATATTTCATCCAGAGTGGTCAAATCGTTGTAAGGAGCAACAATTGTTTCCGCAACGACCTGGGGCGAAATACCGGCACTGGTTGGCCTTCCAAGAGTAAGGGCCCCTGAGCCTGCTTTAACTAATAAAAAATCGGCGTGTCCGTGGTAGCAG
>DMDI01000216.1 GCA_003445555.1 Desulfotomaculum sp.
CCCCTTTCAGAAAGCAAAAGCAATTTTTCATCTCCCCGCCAATACCCAAGATTACCGGAGCATTCTTTGGACGCGGGACAAATATACTTTGGGGAACGTATCCCCGTGAACGCCGCAGGAACATAGTCTCTTTCTCCGCCTGCCTGCCGGCAGGTACGGCTACCGTTACCAAAGAATCATCGCAACGGTTAATAATCTCCCGGTCATGCCAGAGAATATAGTCCGCCAGTCGGCCTAAAATATTAAGTGCCGGCCCGTTATCTTTAACTAAAGGAAGTTCTCTATAATTACCACTGGTCATAATTAAAATATCAAAAGGACCGGCAAAAAGAAGTAAATGCAAAGGAGTATAAGGAAGCATTACTCCCAAGGTTTTTAGGCCGGGGGCTATTTCGGCGGGCAAATTGCCGTCCGGTTTCTTAGGCAAAATAACAATGGGCGCTTCTTTAGCCTGCAGGAGGGCCGCTTCGGTATCGCTTACCGTACAGTACTTTTTGGCCGCGCTAAGGTCCCGGCACATTACCGCAAAAGGTTTTGCCTGCCGGCCCTTGCGTTGGCGCAAAATTTGTACGGCCCGCCTGTCCCGGGCCAGACAGGCTAAATGAAAACCCCCTAAGCTTTTAAGGGCCAAAATTTTTCCCTGCTGTAAAATATTCCAGCAGTTCTTTAGCCAATCGGAAGTGGCCACGACCTCTCCCCGGTTAGTCACTAATTCTACCTGCGGGCCGCAAACCGGACAAGCCACCGGTTGGGCGTGAAAGCGCCGGTCGCAAGGATTATGGTATTCGGCGGCACAGGCCGGACACATCGCAAAACTGGCCATAGAAGTATTAATCCGGTCATAGGGCACCTCAGCGGTAATGGTAAACCGGGGACCGCAGTTAGTACAATTAGTAAAAGGGTATTTATAATGCCGGTCGGAAGGGTTGTTCATTTCCCGGGCACAATCAGGACAGATAGCCACGTCGGGAGGAATTAAAGCTTCCCTTTCCGCTTGTCCCCCGGCAGGCACGGCTAATTCTTCACTTTTTAAGATCACAAAAGAATTTGCCCCTAAAGCGGGTAACTCTTCCCATTCAAAGGCGGTAATGCAGGAGAGAGGGGGAGGGTTTGTCCTTATGTCTCTGATAAAAGAAAGCACCTTTTCTTTTTCACCCTCGGCTTCAATAATTACCCCCTGACTTGAATTTAAAACGCTTCCTTTTAACTGGCGGGTTAAAGCCAACTGGTAAATAAAGGGGCGAAATCCTACCCCCTGGACAACTCCCTTTACTTTTATCCGGTAGCGGACGATTTCTCCGTCTGGCTTACTTTGTCTTTTAGCCACTCTACCCATGCTTCCATCCCTTCACCCGTTTTGGCGGAAAGAGGAAATATTACCAGGTTATTTTTTATTTCCTTCAACTGCTCCTTTGCCGCCGCTAAATCAAAATCGGTATAAGGAAGAAGGTCTATTTTGTTTAAAATTACGGCTTCTGCCTCTTGAAAAACCAGGGGATATTTCTTTGGTTTATCGCTTCCTTCGCTTACACTTAAAATAGCTACTTTACAATTTTCCCCTAAATCAAATTCGGCCGGACAAACCAGGTTACCTACGTTTTCAATAAATAAAAGCTTTAATTTAGCTAAGGGTAATCGTTCCAGGGCCTGGGCCACCATTTGGGCGTCTAAATGACAGCCGCCGTAAGTATTTATCTGCACTACCGCTACTCCTTGTCCCGCCAGGCGTTCGCTGTCAAAAGTAGTGTAAATATCCCCTTCCACTATACCAATGGAAAACAAGTTTTTTAAGGCCCCGATGGTTTTTTCCAGCAGGGTGGTTTTACCGGCCCCGGGAGCGCTGATTAAGTTTACCGTAGTAATACCGCCGCGATTTAACCTATTACGGTTTTGTCCAGCCAGTTCTTCATTGGCTTTTAATAAGGGTTGAGCCACAATTACTTCCAAGTTCATTCTCCTCTCCTTCGAAAGATATAATATGTAATTCCCGGCCCTGAATAATTTTAATCCGGCTGCGGGCACAAAAAGGGCAGGAAAAATTGTAATCTTGGGACCTAAATTCTTGGGTACAGTCCAAACATTGGAGAATAATTTCCTTAGACTCAATTTCTAATTCTGCCTCTTCACAAATAGTACCTTTTTTTAAAACTTGAAAGGCAAAAATTAAGGCCTCAGGCAAAGCCATACTTAATTTTCCAATCGCTAGCTTGATTTTAGTTACCTTAGGTAAATTATTTTCCAGGGCGCTTTGCCGTACTGTTTTTAATACTTCCGCAATTAGGGCGGTTTCGTGCATTTTTCTAGCCTCTTTAAGTTATAGCCTAATTGTCCTAGCTGTGGTATAGGTGTTTATTTATAACTACTCAGGTTCAAAGTGGCAAAGGCACGTAGGGGCGTATTGCAATACGCCCCTACAGCGCATTCTATATGTTTTCATCCGAAAATCCCTTTGTGCCACTGTGCCAACCTGAATAGCTATAATATAATTTAACCCGTATATTTGTCAAGTATCCGGCTAAACAAACAGACCTGGGCAAAAATAGTGGTTAGTGGTGTGTAATTGGGCGTTTGGGGTACGAAAACGTGTTTTACCCCCTTAAAACCTAACCACTAACCACTAACCACTAATTTAGTTGGTCATGATGGAGTGACAAGCGAGGACGCTTGCCCTGCCACATCTGTTCGATGCCCCGCTGGGCACTCCTTTTCCCACGCTTGCCGGCGAGGCCACGGCGGCATCTTCGGCGTGCTCTTCTTTAACCAAAATGGGGAAGTTTTCTACAATAAACAAGTAAGCTAAAATTAAAACACTCCACATACCCAGAGTAACCAGCCATTCCCATGGGCTGGGGAAGTAATGCCCGCCCATTTGGGTTGCCATTCCGGTAAAGACCACATTCATCCGGTTAAAAATAACCCCTATGATAACTAAAACGGAAGCGGTAACAACACCCCATAATTTGGTGCGAATGGCCGGGATGGCGTACATAATAATGGGGACAATAACAAATACAATCATTTCAATTAAAAACATGTTACTTTCAAAAGAACCGTTAAAGGCTAGAGAAAATACCCCTCGATAAACTAAATCAATTATTTTTACAATTAAGTAAACAATCATCATCCACATAGTAACCTTAGTCAAACTTTGGAAAATAGGAAGTTCAGGTGTTTTTTTATAAGCCCTGGCCGCCAGGGTCCCTTCCAGGGTAACCATGGCCGGACCCAAAAAGAAAGCCGACCAGACAAAGAAAAAGCCTATAATCATGGACCACCATAAGGGGTATAACTTATCCACCGCCACTACATAAAGTTGGCCCAAAGAAGACTGGTGCAAGGTGGGTAAAATAATCCCTATAATAAGCAACGGGGTCATGGCGTAGCCTAAAACCTTTTTTAAAGGAAAGCTTTTTACCCTTTCCATAAAAATATCCCCAAATTCCAAAACCTGCACTGTGGTGTAAATGGCAATACACCAAAAGACTTCAAACAGGACCGAATGATAGCCCCAGTAAAAGAAAGGCCGCCAGAAATTAGGCCATCTTCCAATGTCAAACAAAAGGGCTACTAAAGCAATTACGTAACCGATCATGGAAGTTAAAAGCGCGGCCCGGGCTATAGGCAGGTATTTATTTTTATGTAAAACGTGAACTATAAAAGCGGTACTAAAGCCACCGCCGGCTAAAGCAATTCCACAAAGCAAGTCAAAGCCAATCCACAATCCCCATGGCCATTGGTCGTTAAGATTGGTTACCGCCCCTAACCCTAAAACAAAACGCACCAAAGCAACCACAACCATGATAGCCGCTAAAGCAATTAAAATATATCTGATAGGAGTGAGCTTAAAACTCCAGGTTTTTTGCATTAAATTATTCACCTCCGGTTAAATAATTTATTTCTTTTCTTCTTCCTTTGTTTCTACCGCGGCATACATTTCTTCTTCCCCGTGTACCTCAGCCCGTCTTTTAGTGTAGAAATATAAGGCCGTCAGGATAGCTCCCCAACCTACAAAGATATAAGGAGTCCACTTGAGTACCTCCCAGGAGTATAAGGGAATAGGCTTTTCGGAAACACCGGTCTTAAAGCCAATTTGCTCAAAAGGCACATCGGAGAGGTAAAGCCAGGATGTGCCGCCGTACTCTTTTTCGCCGTAAATATGCTTAATATA
>DMDI01000267.1 GCA_003445555.1 Desulfotomaculum sp.
GTGCTAGGTGAGCTCCACATATTAAGGCAAAGCTTTTAAAAATAAAAGACCTAACTTCTTCCAAAAGAAAGTCGTCAATTAAATCATAGGTATTTCCCATATATTCAAATGCCATTTCAACAAAATTTAAGATTGAGGGAATAAGAATTCCTCTATATTCTTTTTCAATTTGAGATGTTTTGTGTCTTGTATGGATCTTTTGCATGAACCGCTTAAATTCCTCATCGACATATTGGTTACTACTTACTTCGGTTAAATTTAGGTGATTAAAAACAGAAACGTTTTTAAGCATGCCAAGGACAGTATTTTTAAGTATTTCTACTCTGCAAGGTAAATTTATATTATGAAAATCACTGTTAACAATTGAGGTAAAATAAGTGTGAGAAAAAATAATATCTTGAAAAAGGTCATTTGTAACAATTAGAGGTTTTGGGTAGTCAGAGAAATTATTTGATAAAAATAACTGGTCAATGTATCCTCTTTTTAAAAAATAATAAGCAGGTCTGTTATGAGAATGAACGATCCTTACTGAACTTAAAAAGGCAAGCTTATAACCATCTTTTATAAGTCTTATGCCTAAGTCTAGGTCTTCCGCATAATCAAGCCTGTATTGGTATTTTTCAAATACATTTTTAGGTATTAAACAAGCAATATCTGAAAGTTGCCCGTTCTTCCTTAATGTTTGGTAATTCTCAGGTTGTGGCTTAAAAAAGATTCTGTCACCCTTATCAACTTCTAAATATTTGTAGTGATTCCAACAGATGACTTTATAAAATAAATCAGCATCTTCTCTTGGAATTTCAGCACAAGAAACAGCAACCACATCGTTGTCCTTTATTACTTTTAAAAGCTCATATAACCATGTTTTCGAAGGAGGCAGAGCATCTTGAACTGTAAAAAGCAGGTAGTTCCCTGTGGCCTCACTCGCACCTAAGTTCCGAGAGTATGAATGAGTAAAGCTTTCGGGTTGAATTTCTATTATCCTAATTCCATATTCTCTTGCTATATCTAACGTTTCGTCAGTGCTTCCAGAATCTACAATTACAATTTCTATTTCCTTAATACCTTCTTGGTTTTTAAGTACGGTAATTAAATTTGCAAAATTGCTACCCGCGTTTTTTGTAGGTATAATAACCGAAATAATTGCATCATCTGACGGTACGATTTTTACATCAGCCATATTTATCAGTTCTATTTTAGGAACATTTATATTTTTACCTTCGGCTAATATAGGGTTAAAATTCGTTTTTTCTTTCAATTTGTATAGAAAGGGTTTAAAGCCATATAGTTTTATATAAGCTTTTGATTTTCGGATATTTTCTAACGAGATCTTTTTTAAAAGACTAACAGGACCTTTAAAAATTATCATTTTTAAACTCTTTTGGGGTAGCTCATAAAACAAGCGCCTTTTGGTAGATGGTGGAAAAATTTTGTCGGCTATTTTTCGGTACCTCTGGATAATGTGCCAACCCAGGGAATTTTGTATTAGTACTAGTTCTGTATCTTTTTTTGTCAAGTCATTTTTTAACTGAAAAATCTCATCTTCCATATTTTGTTTATTTTCTTTTTCTGCGGTGATTTCTTGTTCTCTTAAAATTAAAAGCTGGTCTTTTTCTTTTGCTTCCTTAAAAAGTGTTTCTATTTTATTTTGAAGGGTAATAATTTTCTCTTGTTTGGCTTGCAAAAAAGTATTAAGATCGGCAATCTGTGAATCCTTTGCTTTTGTTTCATTAAAAAGGAATTGTATCTCACCTACTTCTTGTTTAAGGCCAACTATCTCATTGTCCCGCTCGGCTATAGACTTTGTGAGGCTATTAAGTTGGCCCTCAAGACTCACCAGTTGCCCTAGTTTTACAAAGAAACGTTTTATGAAGTGACGTTCTCCAGGAATGGACCATTTTTCTAGCAAATCTATGATACTGGCTGGTTGATTATCACCAACAAACAATACACCAAGGCCACATGAATGTTCAAATTCGATATGCGGGTAGCTTGCTGATAGCTCTTCCCATAACCGCCAGACGCCAAAACCGCGTTCACGGATATTAATGTCGTGAAACAATACCACGCCGCGGGAAGAAAGCTTTGGCAGCCACGTCTCGAAGTCATGCCTTACTGCCTCATAAGTATGTAGACCATCAATGTGCAGGAGATCTATGGTATTATCGCTAAAGTAAGCAACCGCTTCATCAAAAGACATCCGCAAGAGCTGCGAAAAGGAATGATACATATGTTGGTTACGCACATTAACAGCAGCAAATACCTCTTCGCCATAGAACCCTGCGTGCTCATCACCTTGCCAGGTATCAACGGCATAACACTTAGTGGAAAGCCCATTGGCAAGCACGGCCTGGCAGAAACTAAAATAAGAAAGGCCATAATAAACGCCAAGTTCAACTAAAGTACACGGCTGGAGCTGTTCTGTAATCCAAAAGGCAAAAGGTACGTGCCCGACCCAGGGGCTTGGACTGCTATCAAGCATGTTTGCATCCAAAAGTGCACTCTTATAAACCAATGCAGTCATATTTGACCTGTCCTTTCATTACAAATACTCTCATATTAGAACACCAACTCGGCGTCATCACCTAAAAAGAGGCGCAAGGCCCGGCGGCTGTTTTCAGCCCGGCAGACCCGGGCATTTTTTCCTAAAAGGCTGTCTTCAATCCGCGGGACATCCCTAATCTCGCATCCTTCCAAAACAACGGCGTGCTCTATACCTACGTTATAAAGCCTGCTGCCCTCACCAATAGCGGTAAAGGGGCCAATAAAACAATTTTCAACCAAACATTCTTTATCGATAACCACCGGCCCTCTGATCACACTGTTTTTAATTGCTGTGCCTTCAGCTATCTCTACCCGGCCGCTGAGATGGCTTGATTCGTCCACTTCCCCCTTGATTTCAGATTTAGCGTAGGCATCCAGCACCGCCCGGTTAGCTTCCAAGATATCATCTTTTTTACCCGTATCCAGCCACCAGCCCTCTACCTTCCGGGCCAGGACCTGATAGCCCATTGGCAAAAGTTCCTGGATGGCGTCGGTAATCTCCAGCTCCCCCCGCCAGGAGGGCTTAATGCGGGAAATAGCCTGATGGATAACCGGGGAAAAGAGATAAATGCCTACCAGGGCCAGGTTTGAAGGAGGGTCTTTGGGTTTTTCGATCAATCGGGTAACCTGGTTATTGCCATTTAAGACTGCCACCCCAAAGGCCCGGGGGTTTACTACTTCTTTTAGCATAATTAAGGCCTGGGGGTCTTCCTTCAGAAAATCCTCCACCGCCTTTTTTACCCCTCCCTGGATTAAGTTATCGCCTAAAAACATGAGGAAGGGGTCATCTTTTAAGTAATCTTGCGCTGTCTTTACCGCATGGGCCAACCCAAGTGGTTCTTCTTGGATAATATAGGTAATTTTTGCCCCCCAGGAAGAACCTTTTTTTAAGGCTTCTCTAATTAGGTCTCCTGTCTCCGGAGAAATAATCACACCAAGATCAAAAATTCCTGCTTGAATAATTTGTTCCAGGACAAAAAAAATGATGGGTTTATTGGCTACCGGAATAAGCTGCTTGGCTGTGGTATAGGTAAGGGGACGCAGGCGGGTGCCCTTTCCGCCGGCTAAGATTAAAGCTTTCAAGTACATTCACCTCTTTTTAGCGGAATTTAGTGGTCCAGTCAAAACCAATGACCGGGTCATCCCAGGGGAGGCGTTTTTCGTCCGGACTGGTGCGATTGTATGCGGTAGTGGTAAAATAAATTATTATAGCCGGCTCATTGCCCAGCACCCGGTACCCGTGGGCCACCATACGGGGAATAAGCAGTAAAAGAGGGTTATCTTCCCCTAAGTAAAAAACATTGGTTTCTCCTTTAGTAGGGGAATTTTCCCGCAAATCATAAAGGACAACCTGGGCGTTGCCCACCGGGAAAAACCACAGGTCGTCTTGTTGCTCGTGGTAGTGAAAAGCCTTTATTACCCCGGGATAAGTTTTAGACAGGGAAGCCTGTCCAAAGCGGGAGTAAAACTCGTCGTCTTCCCGCAAAATTTCGGTAAAAAAACCCCGGTCATCACTATACCTGATTAATTCTTTTGTTTTCACGCCGGCAATCATGATCTTCCACCT
>DMDI01000126.1:0-402 GCA_003445555.1 Desulfotomaculum sp.
CAGCTTCCGGACTAATTCACGAACCCCGTATCCCGTTTTGGTAATATCGATTAAGAGAAAATTAGCGGCGCCGGGCAACGGCTTTAAGCCGGGCAGTTTATTCAACCGGCTTGACAGAAAATCTTTTTCCTGATTAACCAACCGGTAAGTGTTCATCAAGTATTCTTCGTCCTCCAGGCCGGCTTTTCCTGCTATTTGCGCCAGGGTATTTACACTCCAGGGAATTTTAGCTTGCGCCAGTTTTTTTATCAAGCCGCTTGACGCCGCCACTATCCCTAAGCGCAACCCGGGAATGGCTAAAATTTTAGTTAGCGAGTAAAGCACTATAAGGTTAGGATAGTTATCCAGGCAGGGTAGGGCCGTATAATTTTCTTTTTGCGGCACAAAATCCATAAAGGCTTC
>DMDI01000126.1:619-3828 GCA_003445555.1 Desulfotomaculum sp.
CCGGTAGGGTTATTGGGATTACATAAAAAAAGAGCTTCAACCCCCGGTATGGCTTTGGTGAGCTCAGCTAAAGGTAAAGAAAAGTCATTTTCTTCGTTAAGTTCCACCTGGCTTACTTTACCC
The DNA here is from genome assembly GCA_003445555.1 of Desulfotomaculum sp. Classification (GTDB taxonomy): domain Bacteria; phylum Bacillota; class Desulfotomaculia; order Desulfotomaculales; family Nap2-2B; genus SCADC1-2-3. The sequence continues at coordinate 743 of DMDI01000126.1, forward strand.
CCGCGAGTGAATATGGCCCGGGCGTACTCACTAAAAGCAGGAGGCAAAATTAGGGCGTGCCGGATTTTTAACGTTTCTGCCAGCAGATAAATCAGTTCACTGGTTCCATTTCCCACCAGCAAATTGTCCGGGGGCACGTTTAAGTGCAAGGATAAAGCTTGCCGGATTAAAGTACAGTCAGGGTCAGGATAATGCCTTATTTGCCAGAGATTATCGGTAATAGCTTTAATTACTTTAGCCGAAGGCCCTAAAGGATTAATATTGGCGCTAAAATCAATAATCTCCTGAGGTAAAAAACCATAGTGCTTTGCCGCCTGAAATAAATTACCCCCGTGCCCGGGTATGAAATCCTGGAAAAACACTTTAAAAATCACCTACCACCAAAAATTAAGGAAGGGAAGTTTTAGTAAGGGAAAAACAGTCAAAAGCAAAATAACTTCTAGAAGTTCATTAATGGCCCCATATGTATCACCGGTTAGCCCGCCCAAGTGGCGGGTAAATATCAAGGCTAAAAGATGGGTTAAAAAAGTTAACCAGATAAATAAAATTAACCCTGCCCCTCCGTTTAAAGCGGCCACTCCACACCCCCATAAGGCGGCTACGGCCAACTCCCTGTTTTTAGTATATTTAACTAAATAAATACCTATCCCCTGTGGCCGGGCATAAGAAAAACGGGCGATGGCGTAAACCATACCCCAGCGGCTTAAGGCGGGCATGAGAATTAAAACCCGGGGCATAACTTGAGCCGGTATACAGGACAGGAGCGTAAACTTTAAGAGCAAGAGGACGACCAGCCCAACTACCCCAAAAGCACCTACCCGGCTATCACGCATAATTTCAAGCTTGCGTTCCGGGGGACGGCCACTTAAAATCCCGTCCATGGTATCCATAAAACCCTCAAGGTGTAAGCCGCCGCTTAAAAAAATCAATCCAGTAATAAGCAGGGCTGCTACCACCAGGGGAGGGAAAACGTAATTTAATCCCAGGTATAAAAAAACTAAGATAAGCCCTAAAAGGAAACCCACCAGCGGAAAATACATGGACGACTTACCGTAAGCTACTTCGTCAAAAGGAAGATTAAAAAAATGCAGGCGGGTTAAAAGCTGCAAGGCTAAAATAAATTTTTTCATTATTAAAATTAGTTTGACGTAAATCATAAAAATCCTGCTTTAAATTTAATAATTCATAAGAGTTTATCGAATTCATCCCTGTTCAAATAACATAGGTTATGCTAAAATAGGTGCAAACCGGTCATCAGTCGCCGGTCATCAAGCGTCAGGAGAAAAGCAAACTAAATTGAAAGGTGAGAAGTAAGGAGGCAAGCAGGGGCTGTTCCCTGCTTGCCTTACCAGACAGGAGGAAATTTAAATGGTAAAAAGGGCCTTGGTAAGTGTCTCTAATAAAGCCGGCCTGATAGATTTTTGCCGGGAACTGGTTAAATTAAAGGTTGAAATTGTATCTACCGGAGGGACGGCTAAATCCCTTCAAGAAGCAAATATACCCGTAACCTTAGTCAGTGAGGTTACCGGTTTTCCGGAAATTTTAGACGGGAGGGTAAAAACATTACACCCTAAAATACACGCCGGTATTTTAGCCCGCCGCCTTCCGGAACACTTAAACCAGTTAGCGGCCCATGATATTGAAACGTTTGATTTGGTAGCGGTAAATCTTTATCCTTTTCGGGAAACCATTGCCCAAGCCGGCGTTTCATTAGGAGAAGCCATAGAAAATATTGATATAGGCGGGCCTGCTTTGGTAAGGGCGGCCGCAAAAAACTATCCTCACGTCTTGGTTATTGTTAATCCGGCGAATTACAAGACAGTTATAGAGGCCCTTAAGGCAGGTAAAATAACGGATGATTTGAGGCTGTCCTTAGCCTTTGATGCTTTTGCGCACGTGGCGGCTTACGATAGTTCAATCGCTGGATATTTGCAAAAGCAAATTACAACGCCGGCAGTGTTTCCACCCAATATATGTTTTACGGGGGAATTGGTTGGTGACCTGCGTTACGGCGAAAATCCCCACCAGAAAGCAGCCTTTTACCGGGAGCCGGCAGATGCCGGGCCTTGTGTGGCTAACGCCGTTCAAATTGCCGGCAAGGAATTGTCTTACAATAATATTGCCGATTTAGACGCGGCCTTAAAACTGGTGCAAGAATTTACTGACCCCGCGGTAGTGATTGTAAAACATAATAATCCTTGTGGGGTAGCGGTTTCTCGAAGTTCGAAGCCCGAAGTCAGAACCTCGAACCTCGAACCTCATACCTCAAACCTCGAGAAGGCTTACCAAAAGGCCTTTGAAAGTGATCCGGTTTCTGCTTTTGGGGGGATTGTGGCCTGCAATTATCCTGTTGACGAGCCTTGTGCCAAGGCCATGGCAGAAATTTTTTTAGAGGCTGTTGCTGCTCCGGAGTTTACGGCGCAAGCTAAGGAAATTTTAAATAAAAAGAGTAATTTACGTCTTTTAAAAACAGGCCCTTTTTCGAGGGACGAAATTCAAGGGGAAAGGTTTGAGGTGCGAAAAGTAGGGGGAGGCTTGCTGGTTCAGGAGGCAGATGAAGAGACGGTAAATTTAAACGAGCTTAAGGTGGTAACCCAAAAACAGCCGACACCGGAGCAGTTGACCGAGCTTATTTTTGCTTTTACGATTGTAAAGCACGTTAAGTCCAACGCCATTGTAATAACTAAAGAGCACCAGTTAATTGGGGTGGGGGCCGGTCAGATGAACCGGGTGGGTTCGGCCCGGATAGCTTTGGCTCAAGCCGGGGAGAAAGCCCGGGGGGCGGCACTGGCGTCCGATGCCTTCTTTCCCTTTCGGGACACGGTGGATGAGGCTGCGCAGGCAGGTATTGCCGCTATTATTCAACCCGGCGGCTCAATCCGGGATAAAGAATCTATCGAGGCTTGCGACCATGCCGGCATAGCGATGGTGTTTACCGGAAAAAGACATTTTAAACACTAATTGATTTCTTTGAGTAAAAATATCGCTTCATGCCGGCGAGTCTTAATTTCCTTAATTGCCCCAGGCTAGCTAAACTAAAAGTTCTTTACATGTGATTTATTAAGTGTTATAATGGGTCAAGCTCA
>DMDI01000285.1:0-3459 GCA_003445555.1 Desulfotomaculum sp.
AAGTTCGAGGTTCGAACTTCGAGGTTCTAATTTCGAACTTCGAACTTTGAGAAGGAACGCCTGGCGCAGTGCCTGCTCTAAAGCCTGAATAACTTTGCCGATTACCATAACCGGATGGGGCAGCCAAGGGGGATCCCCGGTTAATAAATCAACAAGATATGCCCCTATTGCGGCTAGCGTATAAGAAAAATCACTTACCCCCCTTTTCGATGTTCGAACTTCTAATTTCGAACTTCAAACTTCGAGAAGGACCGGGCAGGTTTATTAAGGCGTAAATTTTTTGCATGTTTAAGCTGCCTCTTACCACGGCAGCTAATTTATCCAAATCTTGCTCTACTTGGTCAAAAAAAGTGGGCTTTTTTCTTTCAGGATTAACGGTTAAGGGAGAAAGACCTTTTTTAATCCGTAAAACATCAAGGATATGCCGCCGGAAAATATCATTATCAAAAACACCATGAATGTATGTTCCCCAAGTTAATCCATTTGAGCTGACCGCTCCGTCTAAAAAATCAACCTTTTCATTTAATCTAAAAATAATTTTAAAAGCCGGAGCAACATCAGGACCAAGCTCTGTCCGGCCAAGGTGAATTTCATACCCCCTTACCCTTTCTCCCTGCAGGCCGGCTAAAAAAACTCCGGTACCAATTATTTCACTCTCTACCTGGGCGGTTACCTTTTCCGGGGCAAAGGTAGTGGTAATATCCAGTAAACCTAATCCTGCTTCCATAGGAATGCTTGATTCGGTATGGTATGGGTCGGCTAAAGTGCAGCCCAGCATTTGAAAACCACCACAAATGCCGATTACCGGTACCCCCTTTTTTGCCCGGTCGCAAATTTCGGCCGCCAGGCCGTTCCTTTTAAGCGTAACTAAATCTTCAATGGTATTTTTACTGCCTGGAATAATAATTAAATCAGGGTATTCTAAAGGAGTACCCCGCCCAATATAACGCAAATTAACGTCCTCTTCTTCATATAGAGGGTCAAAATCCGTAAAATTAGAAATATGAGGTAGGTAAATAACCGCAATTTCAACCTCACTGCTTTTAGTTTTTTTATTTCTAGCCGCTTCGGATAGGAGCGGAGCCTGTCCGGCAACTTCTTCAGGAATTGTATCTTCTTCCTGCACGTTAAAACCCTGAAAATAAGGAACGACCCCTAAAACCGGCCTACCTGTTTTTTCTTCCAAAAAACTAATGGCCGGCTGAAAAAGCCTTAAGTCACCCCGGAACTTATTAATAATAATCCCGGCGATTCGACGGCGGTCTTCCGGGGAAAGGAGTTCTAAAGTCCCAACCACGGCCGCCAAGGCTCCTCCTTTGTCAATATCGGCGGTTAAAAGAACAGGCGCGTTAGCCATTTGGGCCACCCGCATATTTACAATTTCATGTTCGGCAAGGTTAACCTCGGCCGGGCTTCCTGCTCCTTCTATAACAATTATTTCATATTTAGCGCTAAGTTGCTTAAAAGACAGGCAAACGGCCTCCCATGCCCTGGCTACGTAATTGGTATGGTACTCTTGGGCGGAATAATTTCCTGCCGGCTTACCCAGCACAATTACCTGGGAAGAGGCCTGCCCGGTTGGCTTAAGTAAAATGGGATTCATTTCCCCCGTAGGCTCTAACCCCGCCGCCTGGGCCTGTACTACCTGAGCCCGGCCCATTTCCCCGCCGTCTCTAGTTACAAAAGAGTTCAGGGCCATGTTTTGCGACTTGAAAGGAACGCTTACGTAGCCATCTTGCTTAAAAATACGGCATAAAGCGGCTACCAGAACACTTTTGCCTACGTGAGATGCCGTGCCTTGAATCATTATTGCCTTTGCCGTCATTTTTTCCATACCTCTCTCTTTAATCTTTAACCTTTTTCAGTGGGGGAGTTAAATTTAACAGGGGCGTTAAATTTAACTCCCCCACAGAGTGATTTTAGCTCAAAAGCAAGGCCGGCAACCACAAAATAAACTTTATCTGCCTGGCCGGCTACCAGTTGATTAACGCGCCCGGCCACATCCCGGTAAATCCTTCCTAAAGCATTGTCCGGCACCAATCCTAAGCCTACTTCGTTGGCCACCAGGATTGTACCGGCCGAAATTAATTTAGCCGCCCGGACCAGGTTCCCGGCCTGCCGGAGGATAAACTCATCAGTGTTGCCGTCTAAAAGGAGATTGCTAATCCAAAGGGTCAGGCAATCAACGATAATGACCTCGGCCTTTTCACCATGTTCCCGGATGGCTTTTTCTAACCGGTGAGTTTCTTCTATTGTTTGCCAGGAACTAGGACGACTGGCCTGATGCTTTATAATACGTTGCCTCATTTCTTCGTCTTTGGCCTGGGCCGTGGCTACATACACTACCTGTGACCCCAAGTTACGGGCCAGTTCTTGGGCAAAGTTAGACTTACCGCTTCGCGCCCCACCTAATACCAAAAATAATTTATCAGGCGTCATTCCTTTTGTCCTCGTTTTCATCCATAATCTCCTTTACCCGGCCCACCAATTCATCAATTAAATGGGGCAAGGGCTCGGTTTTCAGGCCAATAAATTCTACGTCACTGCGGCTAAAAGGGATTAAAACTTTGCGCGCCGGACTGGTGACTAAAGCCAGGGCCATTCCCGGAGTTAACTCCCCCAACATGGAATAAGGGATTAAAATATTTGCCGGACCAACAATAAGGTCAACCCGGGGGGCGTTATATGCAATAGCGCTTTCTCCACTGGCCCCTTCGTTGGCTCCGGCCCGTAGCATTAGTGAAGTAGCCAGGGCGTTGGTTCCCAAGGCTAATATTTCTGTTCCTTCAGGCAGCTTCCGGCGCAGTTTTTCCGTAATATGCTTGCCTATTCCGCCGCCTTGTCCATCTACTACGGCAATACGCATTCAAATAAACCCCTTTGCTAGGACAGGCCCGCCTGTCCGGCAGGTTGTTAGGTTTTTCTTCATTTGGTAGATTATCTACCTGCCAGCCCGCCTGTCTGACAGGCTGTCAAATTATTTACCATGTTACTGCTATCGTGCCTGACAGCCTGACGGGCAGGCCCGGCGGGCAGGTAGGATGCTTATCCTGCAAGCCGGTCCTACCTTCCTGCCGCTAAATTTTTTTCAATTCGCTTGATTGCTTCTACAAGTATTTCTTCTTCTTCTACCAGGGCAATGCGTACGTATCCTTCTCCCCTGGCGCCAAAAGCCGGTCCGGGAATAACTAATATGCCTGTTTCCTCCAGTAACCTTAAGGCAAAGTCCTGAGAAGAGGTGTAACCCCAGGGTAAAGGAGCCCAGATAAACATGGAAGCCTTAGGCTTAGGCACCGGCCAACCCAGTTTTTCCAAGCCGTTTATCAGGACATCGCGCCTGCGTTGGTAAGTAGAGACAGTCCCCGCCACATATTCCTGCGGTCCTTCCAGGGCCGCTATACCTGCTTCCTGAACAACCTTAAATACTCCGTAGTCAATATTTGATTTTAATTTTTTTAA
>DMDI01000285.1:3690-4450 GCA_003445555.1 Desulfotomaculum sp.
TCATCATACGCTAATTCAGCGTATGCCGCATCATGACATACTAAAATATTATAACGGCGGGCAAACGCTGTTGCCTGTTGAAAAAATTCCCTTTCGGCCACGGCGGCCAGAGGGTTATTAGGATAATTAAGCCACATTATTTTGGCCTGCCGCGCTATTTTCTCGGGAATGCCGGCAAAATCAGGTAAAAAATTATTTTGCGGCAAAAGCGGCAGGGGATATATTTCCCCCCCGGCTAAAAAAACACTCCCGGCGTAAATAGGATAGCCTGGGTCAGGTACCAGGACAATCTCGCCCGGGTTCAAGTAAGCCAGGGAAATATGCGCTAACCCATCTTGCGTACCCATTAAGACCAGTATTTCTTTATCCGGGTCAAGGCTAACCCTAAACCGTTCCTGATACTTTTGCGCTACAGCTTGATATAACCGGGGCAAGCCTTCTAAAGGGTAACGGTAGTTTAAAAGGTTATCAATAGACCGGTGCAAGGCTTCAATTATATGGGGAGCGGGAGGACGGTCAGGACTGCCTACGCTAAGGTCAATTACCTTTATTCCCTTTTTAAGTAACTGATTCTTATGCTGCTCCATTTGGTTAAAAATAGCGGCTGAAAATGCCTGCATACGCTTTGCTTCTTGCATGGCCTACTTCCTTCCCGAGGCTCGAGTTTTGAAATTCGAGCTTCGGGAAGGGCTTACCTCCTTTAAGAATAGTAATGCTCGTTAGTAGTGGCCTAAACTTCCAGCCTTGGTTGTCGCCAAGG
>DMDI01000284.1 GCA_003445555.1 Desulfotomaculum sp.
GCGTTAAATTTAACGTCCCTACCGCGCCAGAATTTTATCATCAGGCGCAAATAATAGCCCGGGAATTAAAAGACGCCCGGCCTACGGCCGTCAATCTTTCCTGGGCTTTAAACCGGATGTTGTCCGTCCTTAAATCAACCGTTGACCAGGCTCCAGCCTCTTTAAGCATTAATGATTTACGCTCCACCTTACTTGCGGAGGCCCAGTTGATTTACCAGGAAGATTTAGAAGGAAATAAACGCTTAGGCCATTTAGGCCAAACTCTGGTTCCTGCCGGGGCCAAAATTCTCACCCATTGCAACGCCGGGGCCTTAGCTACCGCCGGTTACGGTACCGCTTTGGGGGTTGTTCGGGCTGCCCATGCCGCAGGCAAAAAAATTAGTGTTTATGCCACTGAAACCAGGCCTCTTTTACAGGGGGCCCGCCTCACCACCTTTGAATTGCTCCAGGAAGAAATTCCCGTGACTTTAATTACCGATGGGATGAGCGGTTTTTTAATGGCCCGAAAAATGGTGGATTTAATAATTGTTGGGGCAGACAGAATTGCGACTAACGGCGACGTGGCTAACAAAATAGGGACTTATAATATAGCCTTGGGCGCGCGCGAACATAATTTACCCTTTTATGTAGCGGCTCCAGTTTCTACCCTGGACTTAGACTTAAACAGCGGACAGGAAATTCCTATTGAAGAACGGGAACCGGTTGAAGTAACGCATTTTGCCGGCAAAAAAATAGCCCCTGGCGGGGTTAAGGCATGGAACCCGGCCTTTGACCTTACCCCGGGGCAGTATATCACGGCCATTATAACCGACCGGGGAATTATGTCACCCCCTTATAATAAAGAAAAATGGCAAAAGCTAATAGAAAGAATACAGTACCCCCTCCCTAACCCTCCCCCTTGAAGGGGGAAAACTCCCTAACCCTCCCCCTTGAAGGGGGAAAACTCCCTAACCCTCCCCCTTGAAGGAGGAAAACTCCCTAACCCTCCCCCTTGAAGGGGGAGGGAAGGGAGGGGGTGGCTGAGTATTTAAAGACGAAAGAAGGTAAATTATGACAAAATATATTATCCAGGATATTAATTTAGCCCCGCAGGGACGGCAAAAAATAGACTGGGTACGGCTACGTATGCCGGTTCTTAATATTATCCGCGATGAATTTCAGGCCAGGAAAGCCTTTAAGGGATTAAGGGTGGCCATGAGTATCCATTTGGAAGCAAAAACCGCTTATTTGGCCGAAGTATTTAAGGCGGCCGGGGCAGAAGTAGCTATTACCGGCTCCAATCCCCTTTCCACCCAGGATGATGTAGCGGCAGCCCTGGCCGCCGAAGAAATAGAAGTTTATGCTTTTTATAATGCTTCGGTCAAGCAATACCGGGAGCATTTAATTTCCGTTTTAAAAATAAAGCCCCATCTGGTTATTGATGACGGAGGAGATCTGGTTTCCGTGTTGCACACTACTGAGTCTAACCTGGCGGCCCATGTTTTAGGAGGGTGCGAAGAAACTACCACCGGCGTAACCAGGCTACGGGCCCTGGAAAGGGAGGAGCGCTTGCTTTTTCCCATGATTGCGGTAAATGATGCTTTTTGCAAATATTTATTTGATAATCGTTACGGTACCGGAGAATCAGTTTGGACAGGCATTATGCGCACAACCAATTTAATCGTAGCCGGCAAGACTGTAGTGGTAATTGGTTATGGCTGGTGCGGCAAAGGGGTGGCCAGGCGAGCGGCAGGATTGGGGGCAAAAGTTATTGTATGTGAGGTGGACCCGGTTAAAGCCCTGGAAGCGTACATGGATGGTTTTCAAGTAATGCCGGCCGTACAGGCGGCGGCCAAAGGGGATATTTTTATTACCGTTACGGGTTGCAAAGATGCCTTAAGAGAGCAGCACTTCCGGGTAATGAAAGACGGGGCTATTTTGACCAATGCCGGTCATTTTGACGTTGAAGCGAGCAAAGCGGAGCTAGAAAAACTGGCTGTTTCAGAACAGACAGTGCGGCAAAACATCAAAGAATATACTATGCCGGAAGGCCGGCGGCTGTACCTGCTTGGCGAAGGCCGGCTGGTTAACCTGGCTTGCAGCGATGGACACCCGGCTGAGATTATGGATTTATCATTTGCCCTACAGGCTTTATCGGCTCATTACCTCGCCGGACACGCCGGCTCTTTAACCCGGCGCGTCTATCCTGTACCCAAAGAAATTGATTACCGGGTGGCCGAGCTAAAACTTAAATCTTTAGAAATAGAAATAGATACGTTAACCGGTGAACAGCAGGCGTATCTTAGTAGGGGCGTATAGCTATACACCCCTACAGGCGTATAACTATACGCCCATATACAGGCGTATAGTTATACGCCCCTACAGTTTTGAAATTACCAGGCCGGTAATTAACTTGGGGTAAAAGAAAGTTGATTTTTGGGGCATTTTTTCCCTGTTTTTAGCGATAGTGATAACCTCTGAGACTAAGGTAGGATTAAGAAGAAAGGCAAGCTGATATTCTTTTCGATCCACCGCCATCAAAGCTTCCCTGGTATTTGAAGTATAACCTGTACACTCACCGGTGCTTAAATTCTTTACCTTAAGCAAATTTTCCAAAACAAGGTAATGCAGAATAGCCACGTCTAAATTTTGCCAGGTAATAGATTTATCCTTAGGCATAAGCAAAGAAACATTTTTTTTGTCTTTTAAAATAAGCAAGTACAGCTTATGGTTACCACAGTATAAACCAAAAGCATGGCGCTTGCGTACGGGAGTACTGTTTGCCAAACCTTCAGCTGAATCACTGTGTTCAGTTAAGGTTTTTGAAAATTGGTTAAGGTTTTCGTAGTTAGGGGTTAAGGGAAATTCTTCAATTATAAAATATTCGGCCAATAATTCCAGTAAATTATTAATATCTAATCGCCCTAAACTCTTAATTAAACGGTGGGTAGGTAAAATAACCAGACCCGGGTCGTACAGGTTAACCAGCGTCATCATTATATATTTGCCGTTTCCCTGGGTCAAACAATACTCCAACGCTGTTTCATAGCGGTGATGACCATCGGCAATATAAATTAATTTATCCTTCATTGCCCGGCCCACTTGTTGAATTACCTTTTCTCCGGTTACCACCCATAAACGGTGGTCTTGACCGGTTTCATCCGTGAATTCCATTGCGGGAGGTTTAATATTTTTTGATTGGGTAGCCTGATGTAAATAATTTTCCACCGCCAAGTCAGGATCGGCGTATAAACCAAAAATTGGACTAAAGTTAGCTTTACAAGCCCTAATCAGCGCCAGGCGGTCGTTCTTTGGCCAGGATAGAGTTTCCTCGTGCGGTAGAATTTCTCCCTTGGCGTAGGGTTCCAATTTAACTTTACAAATAAAACCGGTCCGGATATAACGCCGGCTATTTATTTTAAATTCCTGTTTGTATAGATAAATGGCCGCCTGTTTTTCGGGCGCCAAGATTCTCTTATCCTGCCACTCCTTAAAAAAAGCCGCGGCCCTGGTATAACGGTTATGCTCCGCTGTGTCGGGCGGATATGTCTTTCCGTACTCCAACCGGATTATATTGTAGGGGCTGCGCTGGTAGTACACATCTTGAGCCTGCAGGTCGATAACATCGTAGGGAGGGGTAACTAAATCAGCCGGCGATGATCCGGCTTCCGCGGTATAACGTAAACCTTGCAGGGGTAAAATAACCGCCATATAATCCTCCTTTTTGGAAGTTGGAAATTGGAAGTTGGAGATTGGACTAATCCGACTTTGGTTTCCAGCCTCTAGTCTCCAACTTAGCTTGGACCATATGGATAACCAAACATTATTTAAAATTTTATTATATTAAGCGATAATTAGCAAGCAAAAATAAAAGTGGGGTAATTTCGTAGCCGATCACTTGCTTTTTTCGGTTAAAAATTGTTTGACGAGCCAAAAAAACTTTCACTCTAATCCCTTCTTAAAAA
>DMDI01000012.1:0-11170 GCA_003445555.1 Desulfotomaculum sp.
GTTGCGCCGGGCCCGGGTTTGGGTTTTTCCCAGAGCCCCGGGGGGGGCAAGCCCCATTCTCCCCCCCAAACCTTCCCCTGCCGCCAGGGGGAAATTTAAAGTTTCCCCCCCCCCCACAACCCCCAAAAAAAAACCCCCGCCATCCCCCAGCAGTTTTTTTTTGGCTTTAAAAACCGCCTGTTCCTGGTATTCGAGTTTTTTAAACTCCGGCGGGAGATATTTTACGAACACCTCATCGGTCTGACTGAGTTCATCTTTAAAATATTCATAGATAAATTTCAGATAAAGCTGATACGGAGTAATATTTTGACTGAGCCAGGTCTTCTCCTGAATCGTCTGAACATATCTTTCACTGACATCCACCGCGTCCTTCCATAATTCATCAAATTTTTGGCGGGAAAACTCATAGTCGCTGCGGTTTTTCAACTCCACATTAAATTCCAGATTGTCAATGAGACCCGCGCGGGTGAAATTGCTGGAGCCGGTAATCACCCGCCCGACATCTCGGTCTCCCTGGTAAAAAGTCATAATGTAAAGCTTGGCATGGATATTTTGCGATGGATAGGCCCTAATTTCCAACTTTCTGTCTCTGACCCATTCAATAAATTTATTGACCCCTTCTTCGACTTTTCTATTGTCTTCTGAATCAGCCAACTCTTGTTCTATCAGCTTTTCAACTTCTTCCTTAGTTTCGGCATGTGAAAATTCAATGACTTGCTGGCCTGGTTTACTAGCTTTGTCGAGCAAATCATAGGTCTGCCTGTTGGTGCTGATACCAATCAAAATTCGGATTTTTTCTGTTTTTTCCAGCGATTTATACAGGGCATGGAATCCGCTGGCGTAGAAATACCCCACCAGGCAGTCAAAAAAAGAAGTATCTTTAATCAACACTTCAAATCTATCTTTCAGGCTTTGATTTTGTTCGTTTGTTATGAATGATAAGTCAGTATTCATAAGCATCCTTTTTATAGTTCTTGGTCTAGGGGTAGCTCTTTATATTTTGCAGGCCATTTCGTTCAAAATCATATAGCGGTATAACTATGAAGTCACCGGTCAGGTGGACTGACAGGTTGGGCAGCCTTAAAATGCAAATAGCCGTTGTAAAACAGAAATAACCTCTAACTGGGTTTCCGGATCAATAGTACCAAGTTTTTTCATAAGTCGTATTTTATCTATCGTTCGTATCTGATCTAAAACGATTTGCCCCTTTTTCTTTTTAAATTTGCATGTTATCCGTGTGGGATAGTTCTTCCCGGCTGTAGTCATTGGGGCAACTATGACGGTGCGGATATGTCGATTCATTTCGTCAGGCGAAATAATCAAACAGGGTCTGGTTCTCTGAATTTCAGAACCAGCAGTAGGATCAAGATTTATCAAATATACATCGAATCGATTTACTACCATTGCCATTCTTCTTCATCCCAAGAATGTGAAATGTTTTCTTCTCCGTTTATCAGAGTATCATCACCGTTTTCCGCCATTGCTTTGAAAACATTATCCCAACCTGCCCTCGGATTCGAAATAGGGCGAATAATAATTTGACTTTTCTCTATCTCAAGCTCAACGTCATCCATAATTCCAGTTTGCTCAAGTAAAGGTTTCGGGATACGGATTCCTTGGGAATTACCAATTTTTACAATACGTGCTCTCATTTTTTTACCTCCTTGACTAAAGCAATATATACATTGTAATTACTTAAATCTAAAAAGTCAAGGATTGGGGGAAGCATGGGGACGTCAGACCGTGTGAAAATCCACGCTCTTTTCATGTTATAGGTAAGAAACGAGATGGCCATTTCAGTTGTTACAGATATTTTTCTTCTGGTCAGAAAGTAATATGCCCCCCAGCTCCGCTTTATGGTTCCAAAGGGGTGCTCTACGATCATCTGCCGTAGTTTGTATTTGTCTTTATTAAGTTCTGTTTGTAAATCTATTGTATCAAGAAAGTTCTGGTCAATATGTCTGAAGATACTTCTACTAAGGGCTTTTTTGTTATCTTTTCTGCAATCTGCTATTGTCTTGAAATCAGGCTTTAATTTTTTAAGAAGCCATATTGCCTCTATATTCCTTGATGCCTCGTGTTCAAGTCTTCTTGATGATCGTATTCTATTAAGGTATCCGTAAAGGTAAAGTTTAAGTATATCTTTGGGATCATATGGCGGCCTTCCGATTGTTGGATAAACGGTTTTCTTAAAGCCAAGCTCTTTCATATCAAGCTGCTCTATATATTCTTCTATTATACGAACGGTGTTATCTTCATTTATATATTCATCTATGCTTTCAGGAAATAATATCATCTGATTTCTGTCTTCTCGCTACGTATGTATGGCATAATCTGCACCTCTTATATCTTTTTATAATGCTAATTATATCACATTTTAATCTCTCAAAGTGCCATTATGCCTGGATTTATCATGCTTTTTATGTACTTTTATAATTATTGGTTTTCACACAGTCTGACGTCCCCGTGCTTCCTCCGGCCCAGCAGGATAATTACCAGCACAGCGGTGTCTGCGCCAATCAACCCGGTCAACTGAAGGCTTTTCGTCAGAGGAGTCAGGACAAAACCGGTATATTACTTGCTGTAAAATTTGATGTTATATTTTACGAAGTTTTAGGGTATAATAATAACAGCAAATTATGGAGGTGTTAAGAATGCCAAATATTAAGCCGGTTTCAGATTTAAGAAACTATAACAATGTTCTCCGATCCTGTCAAGTTGGGGAACCTGTGTTTTTGACTAAAAACGGTAGAGGCCGCTATGTTCTTTTGGATATGCAGGAATACGAAAAACAGCAGGCGTTGATCAATCTGCTGTCAAAACTCTTCGAGGCAGAGGATACGATTAAAACAGGAGAGGAATGGAAATCACTTGATGACCTCAAGAAAGCGTTAGAGGTCTGAGCGTGAAATTCAAAATCAGAATCAACCCCGTGGTTATTGCTGATGTGCGGGAAATAAAAGCCTACATCGCTGAGGACAACCCCGGAGCAGCCGCAATGATGGGAAATGCCATATATTCCAAGATAGAAAAGCTGGCTGATTTCCCTGAAATGGGAGCTTCGCTCAGCACTAAGATCAATATAAAAAGGGATTACCGCTTCCTTGTCTGCGGCGTTTACCTTATATTTTACAAGATTGAGGGAGAATTCGTTTCGGTTTATCGTGTTTTAAATGGCGTGCAAGATTACCTGTCCATTCTTTTTGCAGAAGATATCCCTAAAGTTTAAAGGTAAAACATAAAGGACTTGAAGCCGTTACATCGTTAATCCCTATTTCATTACGGGCAGCAGAACCAAATAGGAGAGCTTTTTTAATATTCATGGCCGAAAAACTTCCTGCTATCCTCTTTATCTCTTCTTCTATTTTCTTTTTCCGTTCCATTTTAAGCATTTGGTAGTCCATGGTAAGCCTCTTGAAAAGAAAGATTAACTTGCTATATCATAACAAGTTAACAATATCCGGTCAACTTTTGAAATCTTTTTTCATTGATGTATAGGACCCGCGGCAGGTGAAAATCCTGGGTGACCACCACTGCCGACTCTACTTTCAATTTTCTTTCTGTTTTGTTAGAATTAAAAAAAAACGGCAAGACCATAACGACTAATATGGAGGTTAGAAATAAAATGGGAGATATTAAAGCAATGCTCGACCCCAAAACCATTGCCCTTATCGGGGCCAGCGAAGAAGAAGGCTCCGTAGGACGGGCAATTATGGAAAATCTCCTTCTTTCCGAAACCAGAAAGGTATTTCCCGTTAATCCCCATAAAAAATCCGTCCTGGGGAAAGAGTGTTTTTTAAATGTGGCCAGTGTTCCTAATCATATTGACTTGGCTGTAATTGCCACCCCCGCAAAAACCGTACCTTCTTTGGTTGAGGAATGCGGAAAAGCCGGCGTTGAAGGAATTATCATCATTTCCGCAGGGTTTAAGGAAATAGGAAAAGAAGGAGCGGAGCTTGAGGCAAAGATAGTTGAAGCCAGGAAAAAATACGGCTTAAGAATAATTGGGCCAAACTGTATTGGCGTCATCCGGCCTAACATTGGTTTAAATACTTCCTTTATGAAGGTTAATCCTGAAAAAGGCAACATTGCTTTTATATCCCAAAGCGGGGCCCTCGGAGCAGCCATTCTTGACTGGGCGGTAAAAACCCATACCGGTTTTAGTATGTTTTGTTCCCTGGGCTCCACGCTGGACGTAGATTTTGGCGATTTAATTGATTTCCTGGGCCATGATCCCTACACCAGAAGCATTATGCTTTATATGGAAGGGGTGGGAAACGCAAAAAAATTTATGAGCGCAGCCAGGGGTTTTTCCCGCAACAAGCCTATTATTATTATCAAACCGGGAAAATTCAAGGAAAGCGCCAAGGCAGCCCAATCCCACACGGGCGCCATGGCCGGAGATGACCAGGTATATGACGCTGCTTTCAGGCGGGCAGGAGTAATAAGGGTTCAGGAGTTTTCTGATTTATTTAACTGTGCCGCGGTGCTTGACTCAAGATTCCTTCCCAAAGGGCGGAGGCTGGCAATTGTCACCAATGCAGGCGGTTTTGGCGTGATGGCTACCGATGCTTTAATTGCTCTAGGCGGGGAACCGGCAAAGCTCACGGAAAAAAGCATTGAAAAACTGAGCGCTTTTTTACCTCCGTATTGGAGTAAAGGAAATCCGGTAGATATATTGGGAGACGCAGATAACGAAAGGTACGTAAACACAATTAAGGTTTGCCTTGAGGACCGGGAGGTGGATGGTGTTTTAGTAATTTACGTTCCCCAGGCCATTGTCAAACCAGAAAAAGCAGCGGCCTCGGTGGTGGAAATTGCTAAAAAGGCAGCCAAACCCGTTCTGGCTGCCTGGGTAGGTGGTGAAGATACGGAAAAGGGGAGGGAAATCTTTTACCGGCACGACATTCCGGCCTACGAAACCCCGGAAGAGGCCGTAAAAACATACCTATACATGTACAAATACTACCGGAACCTGGAACTGCTTTACCAGACCCCTACCGAACTTTCTTTAGCTGAAGCACCGCCTAAAAATCATTTAAAGGCTCTGATTAGAAGAGCAACAAGGGAAGGAAGAAACTTGCTTTTTGAAGAGGAGGCCAAGGACTTCCTAAAAATTTACGGCATTCCGGTAACCACGCCTTATTTTGTACCCAATGCTGAAGAGGCCTTAAGGGTAGCCAACAGAATAAATTACCCGGTGGTTCTAAAAATTGTTTCCCCCGATATTTCTCACAAGAGTGATGTGGGAGGGGTAAAGGTAGGGATAAAATCCGGGACAGAATTAAAAGAAGAGTATGCGCAAATGCTAAAAAGAGTTACAGAGCAGTCCCCCCAGGCCAGGATAACCGGGGTTACGGTGCAAAAAATGATTGAAAGTATTGACTACGAAGTCATCATGGGGGCAAAGAAAGATAAAGATTTTGGCCCGGTAATCCTTTTTGGCATGGGGGGAGTAGGTACGGAAATATACCAGGACGTTTCCCTTGGCCTGCCCCCTTTAAACCAAACCCTGGCCCGGCGGTTAATGGAAGAAACAGAGGTTTACAAAGTGCTTCAGGGTTACCGTGGGAAGCCCCCGGCGGATATAAAACAACTGGAGCAAATACTGGTCAGCTTATCCAACTTAATCATAGATTTTCCGGAAATTGCGGAAATGGATATAAACCCGGTTGCTGTGGCCAATGGAAAGGCCTATGCCATTGATGCCAGAATCATTATTGATCAGGGAGCTATTGAAAGTACGGCTTTACCTTACCCGGACAAGCCTCAGGCCGGCAGGATGCCTGCCCTCCAAGCCTATCCTACTCCGTATCCTCACCTGGTCATTACCCCTTACCCGGAAAAATACATTACCCTCTGGAAACTTACCGATGGCACGGAGGTTTTACTGCGGCCCATAAAACCGGAAGATGAACCCTTAGAATACGAAATGCTCTCTACCCTTTCGGAAGAAACCCTTAGACTAAGATTTTTTTCCGTAATTAAGGACATTACCCATGAAATGCTGGTTCGCTTTTGCAATATTGACTACGAAAGGGAAATGGCCATTGTGGCCGAACTAAGGGAGGGCGAAAAAAGAAAAATAATTGGTATTGCCCGGCTAATCATTGACCATGATTTTAAGCGGGGGGAATATGCCGTTTTAGTTCACGATAAATTTTCCAATAAAGGCCTCGGCTACAAGCTGGTGGATTTATTAATAGGCGTAGCTCAGGAAAAAGAACTGGAAGAAGTTTATGGGACAGTTCTTCCTGACAACGAAAAAATGCTCCGCCTTGTTCGAAAAATGGGGTTTACCGAAAAACGGCTCCCTGATGGGTCCACAAGGGTGCAAATAGCTTTGAGGTAGCAAGAAATAATCGGTCAAGGTTATTTATTATTGGGATGGGTACTTCTTATATTTATACAATGGGAATTTCGAAGTAAAAAGAAACACCTCCCTCTTCATTTGCAGCCCATATTTTAGCCTTATGCAAAGAAGCAACACGCTTAACAATGGCCAAGCCAAGCCCAAATTTACCTTTGTACCCCATATTAAATTTTTGAAATAATGTATCCATTATTTCTTGCTCAATAGGTGGTCCATCATTCCAGGTACGCAATAGAGCAACTCTATTACCGTTATCTCCTGTATGTGATAAAGAGATTGCAATTTGAGTTTTGGCATAACGTACCTGGTTATCAAATAGATTTTCTAAAGCTACCCGCCATTGCTCAACATCCCCTTTTATTCTGGTAGGAGAAAGTTTTAACGGCCAGTCCAGTTCACTTCGACACCAGCGAAATCTATCAACTACTTCCTCTATTACTTGGGTCAGATTAAAAGTTTCGTGTGAGGGTTTATGAGTTGTCATATAGTCAAGTTTAGTCATGTAAAGCAAGTTGCAGATACGTTTTTCCAGCCGCTCGGCCTCTTTTTTGATTACCTCTATGGTACTTGTTAAATCTCCTTTAGGGTAGACACCATCACAAATTGACTGTACATAACTATGGATTACCATAACAGAAGTTTTTAGTTCGTGGGAAATGTGCTGCAAAAACGATTGTTGAGCTTCATCCTGTCGAATTAGCTGGTTTCGTAGTTGTTCTATGGATTGGCCTAACTTACCTATTTCATCTTTGCGTTGCAACAGAACAGGTTCATACCAATCACGGTCAGCAAGCTTTTTAACGCGTTTTTCTAAAATCATCAATGGGGTAGATAAATATCTTGCCAGACCAAGAGCAGGTAACCAACTAAGTAAAAAAACTGAGCTCATTATTAACACTAATCTTTTAAAGAGAGTTTGTACTAAATCTTCCCGATATGAATCCCACATATGCGAGACAAGAAAAACTTCATGTCCCCATATATTACCCTTTGTTATTACATAAAATATTTTCCTACCTTCAATTTGTCCGGTATACCGTTGACTATTGCTTTTTTGCTCTTTTATTTCATCTCTTACCTTGCTCAAAAATTCATCAGGAAGACGAGGACGATAAAAAGGTTGAGGAGGAATAACTTCTTCCTTAATTTCTTCATTTTCGAAAGAAATTATAAAATGATTAACGGCGCGAATATTCTGTGGTCGCTGTTCTCGTTCCCCAAAAAAGTACGGTTTCCATATCTCCCCATTTATATCGTTGGCAAAACGATCAAACAGCAAGTTTTGAGAGCTTTCGATAGTAACATAAGTTTCCTTAGTAAAGAAATCTCGCAAAGCCAAAGGGAATAAGACGACTAATAATATTGAGATACTTAAAATAATAGCAACAAAAACTAACCAAATTTGCAAGGCTAATGGTAAATTTTTCATGATTACACCAACCGGTAACCGTACCCGTACATCGTTTCGATACGCAGTTCCGGCATCTTTTTACGTAACCGTCTGACCAGGTCATCAACTAACCGGTCTGACCCAAAATAATCTTCCCCCCAAATATAATTGAGTATTTGTTCCCTGGATAATGCCCGCCCCTTATTTTTGGCAAAAAAAAGCAAGAGGTCAAATTCTTTAGAGGTCAGTTCAACAGCCTCTTCACCTGACTTGACTGTTCTGTTTGTCTCATTGACATAATAAGGTAAAATCATCAAGGCCGGTGACTTGTCTTGTTTAGCAAGGTGCATATATACACGCTCCAATAATTTACGAGTTCGGATAATCAATTCACGAGGCAAAAAAGGTTTGGACAAATAATCATCACTGCCTATTTCCAGCCCAACAATCCGGTCAATGTCAGCATCCCGAGCAGAAATAAAAATTACGGGAATACCAGGTGACACTGCCTTTATTTCTTTGATAAGCTGATAACCATCTATATCAGGAAGCATAATATCTAGTATCCATAAATGAGGGGGATCTCCAATGACTTTTCTTGCTGATTCTCCATTCAAAAAAGAGGAAACCTGCCACCCTTCTTTTTGCAAATAAGTCGTGAGCACGGAATTTAAATTGCTATCATCCTCTACTAAATAAATTTTAAACGACATATTTTCTGGCCTCCTTGATTTGAATTATATCAAAAAGGACGTGTTTTTTCACTACCACGTCCTTTTTAAGAATATTCAATTGTAGTAAGGGAGGTACTCATTTATTACTTTATTTCTGAATCTTCTGGTGCTGAAATATTTCTTGTTTCAACTTCTTCATTTCTTCCCGAAACTGCTCCTGGGTAATCTCACCTTTATCAAGCTTACCCTTAAGTTCTTCCAATTTTGCTTTTAACTCTTCAGGAAGTTCTCTTCTTTCCGGCATGTTTTTCTTCATTTCTTCCCGAAACTGCTCCTGGGTAATCTCACCTTTATCAAGCTTACCCTTAAGTTCTTCCAATTTTGCTTTTAACTCTTCAGGAAGTTCTCTTCCTTTATCAAACCATTCTCCTCTAGCTTGTAGCTGTTTGGTAAATGCTGTTATATTTTTCTCGCCGTTTGCATTTCCAACCGCGAACGCTGCCGTTGGTATCAAGATTGCTAAAGCTAGAGTAATCGAAACTATGCTCTTTTTCCAGTTAATAACAATCACTCCTTTCGAATTATTATTTTTTTGAGTACCTCCCGTTCATTAGTATGAGATAAAAATACAGAAAAAATATGAAAAATTTATAGGAAATTGTGAAATCAGACAACCTAACCCGACCATTTTTCGAGATAATTGCCTTTTCATAATTTCTCATAATTTCTTTATAGTTCTCCCACAATTTTTATTTAATATTTTTATCTAAGAGAAGAAAACATTCACGTCAAATGTTGGAAACTATTTTCATTAACAGATGGCGGCAGCTATTTAGCCCCCTAACCAGATTGGACAGATAGGCTTAAAGAAGGCAGGACAACTAGAAATGCCGGTGCGCCTTGACGTCATGGCTTTAAAGTTTAATCAAAAAAACGAGGTAACCCAGCTTACCCACCTAAAAAATGCTTTTTAAAAAGGAGTGATTTTATGCGTCGCGTATTAACGGCATCGGTAGGATTGATTATGTTATTAAGCCTTAGTTTATCCCTGGCCTGGGCCAAAGAACCCGCCAGGCCGGAGCTTAGTTTAAGTGAGGCGGTAAAAAAAGCTTTAACCGCCAGCAGTGAGGTTAAATCCGCCAAACTTAATATTGACAAGTCTTACGAACAAAGGGAGGATGCGGCTGATCTGGTTAAATTTACTCCTACCGGGGGAAATGTTGACCCCCAGGCAGAAGCCGCCTTTTATGGATTGGTGCAAACCGACTTATACTGGCGAATTCAAAAAAAGGACTATGAAGCTAAACAGGACTCGGTGGTATTTGACGTTTACCAAAAGTATATTGGAATCTTAAAAGCGCTGGAAAAAGTGCAAACGGCAGAAGCGGCCTTAAGCCGGGATGAAGAAAACTTACGGGTGGCTAAAGTAAGTCAGAGAGTGGGATTGGTAACCCCAAGCATAGTAATTGGGGCCGGGGCAAAAGCGGCGGCAAGCAGGGAGAGCCTGGCCGCGGCCCGGGAAGAGTTAACTAAAGCCTACGTTGTTTTTAACAAGTTAGTTGATTTATGGCCGGAAGACAGGCCCGTATTAACCGATAAAGTACTTTACAGTCCTTTGCAAATAGATAATCTGGATACGGAAGTAGCCCGAGCAGTAGAAGCAAACCGGGATCTTTGGAAGTTGAAGCAAAACATTTCTATCCAGAAGTTGGACTTAAACTTTTTCAGCAAACCGTACGACATTGAAAAATATGACGTAGATATTGCTGAACTTACTTCCTTTGAGGCCGAGAAAAAAATTAAGGAACTGACGCGTACTTTATATCACGATATACGCGCCCTGGAAGAACAATACTCTGCCGCTATCCAGGGCTTACAAGCAACTGAGGAAGCTTGGCGTATCGCTAAAGTACAGTATGCCGTGGGGATGATTACCAAAGCTAAACTAAAAGAGGCGGAAACAGCCGTACTTGAGGCAAAAAATGCCATTGGTGCTTTAACCTATCAACACGCCGTACTAAAAGCCTCATTTTACCAGCTTACGGACCGTCTCTTGATTGTTTTTTAATAGTACGGCACTCAATGAACAAAAATGGCGGAGAGTATCATAAAAGAAAGTTGGGTGCCATTTAAAGGGTAAAACTGTTTTGCAAATTCGTAAGGCAAAAATTTCTGATGTGGAAAAAATATATAACTTAATTTCCCATTTTGCGGAGCAGGGGCTTATGCTTATCAGGCCGCGGGCTTTACTTTACGAAGCTATACGTGAATTTACCGTAGCCGAAAAAAACGGGCACCTGGTGGGAGCAAGTTCATTGCATATTATCTGGGAAGACTTAGCAGAAATAAGGTCCTTGGCGGTAAATGAGCGTTTTGGAGGTCAAGGAATAGGAAGAATGTTGGTTAAAGCTTCTTTACAGGAAGCCAGGGAATTAGAGCTTAAGCGAGTTTTTGCCCTTACTTATAAAGAAGGTTTTTTTCTCAAGTGTGGTTTTTCGCCTGTTTCCAAAGAAAAATTACCGCAAAAAGTGTGGAAAGAGTGTATGGATTGCCCCAAGTTTCCCTACTGTGATGAAACAGCCGTAATGATTGATTTTACAAATATAGCTTAAAATGTAAACTTAAGAATGTTGTTCTTGACTTTTAAAAGCTTATTTGGTAAAATCAAAATACTTAATAGGCCTAAAATTTAAAATAGAAAACATGGTGGGAGTAGCTCAGTTGGTTAGAGCA
>DMDI01000012.1:11321-17706 GCA_003445555.1 Desulfotomaculum sp.
TTCGAATCCAGCCGCCCCAGCCAGGCGGGCGTGGCGGAAAGGCAGACGCGCCGGACTTAGGATCCGGTGGGGCAACTCGTGGGAGTTCAAATCTCCCCGCCCGCACCAGGGGTAACAAAAAAATGCTGTTTTAAATAAATGATAATTTAAATGGTAATTACTTTCTCTTTAAATTTTTAAATGGTAATTACTTTCTCTGTTTTAACTAAAACAGGGAGGGTAATTACCATTTATTTAATTATGAGGCTATTATGGAAGTAAAAAATAACGAAGATGAACAAGCCTTTGAATTTGACCAGGGGCAAGACCCTGAACATGAAAACGGCTGGAAAAGGCAAGAAAAGCCGGTCCTTTTTCGACTGCTGGCTTTCTTGGTTTTTTTAACCTTTGTAGTTTTTGTTTTCCTTACCACCTGGCCGGGTTTGACTTTACCTTCCCTGGATTTTATCGGCCAATCAATAAAGTTGAGCCAGAACCCGGCGGTAAAGCAATTAAAGCAATCTGTAGTGCGCCTGGACGTTATTTCTAAGACGGATAAAACAGCAGGAGAGCAAAAGTCAGGAACCGGCTTTAATATCTCCCCCAAAGGGGTAATTGTCACTAACCGTCACGTACTCTCCAATGCGGTTAATATAGCGGTTACTTTTCCCAACGGCAAGATTTATCCGGCCAAAAAGTACAAAAGCAGCGGGAGCACAGATGTAGCGGTTATTTATTTAGAAGCCGAAAACCTGCCGTTTGCCCTGGTCAACACCCAAGGAAAGGTCAAGATAGGAGATAAAGTAATAATTATAGGAAATCCGCTTCGTATTGGTAACGTGGTAATGGAGGGAAGTGTTTCCGCCTACCTGAAGGTTTCCGGTTTTCCGGCGCCGGTCTTTGCCATAGACGCCCCTATTCACCCCGGCAACAGCGGCAGTCCCGTATTTGATGAAAACCAACAGGTGGTCGGCATAGTCTTTGGCAGTATTCACCAGAAAGGCAGTTCCAAGCAACAAGGGGTAGCTATACCGGTTAATGAGGTGGCGGAGTTTCTTCACTGAGAAAACCACTAAACGTACGGCACCAGTTGTGTTGGTTTGCAGGGAGGAGGTAGTGGTCTAAAACAATTCAAAAATGAAGGGATTAAAATATTTGATTGAAAGGAGGGGATTGCCGCATCTTGGGCTGGAAACTATGCGGGTAGCGGGGCAGCGGCTCTGGTGATTTTAGAAGATTATAAGTTAGGAGGCTATTAGGTGAAGAGATTTATCTTACTGGCGTTAGTTTTAGTCTTAATTTGTTTTAGTTTTACTGGTTGCAGCGGAAGCAGAAAGGAAACACAGAATAAATCAACGGAAAGCCCGGCAATTAATCAATCTACGGAAAAGGAATCGGCCGCTAGTTTATTGGGTAAAGGAAAAGAAGTTAAAGGAATGTCTTACGATTATTCCCTGACCCTGCCAGATGGTAAAATGATGACCGGTAAAGTATGGATGCAGGGCCAGAAGATGAAAACTGAAGGTACGGTTGAAGGAAAGAAGATAATTACCATTTACGACGGAGATACAAACACGGTCTATACTTATTATCCCGACCAGAATATGGCGATGAAAATGTCTGCGCCAGAATCAGGCGAAAAAGCGCCCTCCCCCACTGACTATACCCGGAATGCGGACCCAAATAAAATTAAAACCTTGGAAACAACTATGTATGACGGAGTAAAATGTAAAGTGATGCTGATTGAAAGCAAAGAGGGTAAAGAACAGGTCAAAATGTGGGTGCGCGAGGATTATGGTATTCCCGTTCGGGTAGAAGCAACTGCGCCGGACGGAAGTAAAACGGTAATGGAGTACAAAAACCTAAAGGTCGGGCCGCAATCTCCCGGTATCTTTGAGCTTCCGGCCGGAGTAAAGATAACTGATGTAAATGAGATGATGAAACAAATGCCCCAAATGCCCGGTGGCCAGCAGTAACTCCAAATGCGAACAGAATTTTAGGCCTATAGGTAAGGTTAGGCAACGGTTTATCAGCACCAGGAAAGGCGGTCTTGGGGCCTGGGTGGCTTTAAGCCCGCCTTTCTACGAATAAAACAAATAGTTGGGGAAGATAGTCCTTTATAAAAGTAAGGACAGTAAATCAAGCTCAGGTAGCCGGAGGACACTTTTTACAGCCAAGCCATAAACCCTTTCCTTTTTAATTAAAGGCATTGTTCAGAACGTTTGCCTAAAAATTCTCCTACTAATTTCATGGCGCAAAATTCGCCGCACATAGTACAAGTGGAAGTATCCTGGGGGTTACGCTGCGCTCTTATTTGGCGTGCTTTTTGAGGGTCAATGGCTTAAGCCAGTTGCTTATCCCAGTCAAGGTCCTTACGCGCTTTAGCCATAGTCAAATCCCACTGCCGGGCGTCAGGCACGCCTTTAACTATATCGGCTGCGTGGGCCGCAATACGGGCGGCAATTACCCCTTCACGCACATCTTGAGCGGTAGGCAAGCCAAGGTGTTCCGAAGGAGTGACGTAGCAAATAAAGTCTGCCCCGGCCATGGCGGCTAGAGCGGCGCCGATCGCGCTGGTGATATGGTCGTATCCCGGGGCAACATCCGTAACCAGCGGCCCCAAAACATAGAAGGGGGCCCCTTTACATAAGGTTTTTTGGAGTTGAACGTTAGCCGTTATCTGATCCAAGGGAAGATGACCTGGTCCTTCAACCATTGCCTGCACCCCGGCCGTGCGGGCCCGGTCAGCTAATTCACCTAATAAAATTAATTCTTGTATCTGGGCGCGATCACTGGCGTCCGCCAGGCAACCTGGTCGCAAACCGTCCCCTAAACTTAAGGTTACGTCAAAGGCCAGGCAAATTTCCAGCAAGCGGTCAAATTGCTCATAAAGAGGATTTTCTTTTTTGTTATGCAGCATCCAACCCGTAATAAAAGAACCACCCCGGCTAACAATATCAGTTACCCGGCCCTGTTGCTTAAGGCGGTTGACTACCTCCAGGGTTACGCCACAATGAACGGTGATAAAATCAACTCCGTCGGAAGCCTGTTTTTCAATTACGCCAAAAAGATCGTCCGCCGTCATTCCTACAATGCTGCCGCGTTTTTCTTTTGCTTCAACGGCTGCTTGATAGATGGGAACTGTTCCTATGGGAACAGGGCTGTGGCTGATTATTACCCGCCGGTTTGCATTCAGGTCTCCCCCGGTAGAAAGGTCCATTATGGTGTCGGTTCCAACCGCTAATGCTTCCTGAAGTTTAACTATTTCCTCCTTCAAATCGGTAAAAACAGGCGAGGTTCCTATATTGGCGTTTATTTTGGTCCGCAAACCCCGGCCAATGCCGCAAGGTTTAAGATTTCGGTGGTTTTTATTGGCCGGGATGACCATTGTTCCTTCAGTCACCCCAGCCTGAATAAATTTTTCGGCCACTGCCTCGTATCCGGCTACTTGTTTCATTTCTGGGGTTATTTCTCCTTTTAAGGCCGCCTTAAGTTGAGTCATAAATACTTCCCTTTCTTAACCTGTTTTTTTAGTAATATTGATATGGACAATCGAGACGATTGTCTACTGGTTGGCGACTGGCTGCTGAAAGGTTATGCTGTTTTTATATTTTTTAGAGGATAATGAATTTAAGTAAACTTTTTCTAATTCTACTCTTAAAGCAGCCGTAGAGGCCGTAATGTCAGGAGTATTTAAAGCCGCTTTAATTACCGCAATACCGTCAGCGCCGGCCTTAATCACTTCCTGGACGTGGTGGGCTTTAATTCCGCCAATGGCCATTTTGGGTATGCGCACCTCTTCCGCTATCTGTTTTACTAATTCTAAACCTACCGGCATACTTCCGTTGTCTTTAGAATGGTTTTCAAATAACGGGCCTACCCCTATATAATCAGCTCCTTGAAGTTGGGCTTCCAGAGCATGCTCCAGGTTATGGGTAGAAACACCAATGATTTTTTCCGGCCCTAAAATTTGCCGCGCCACGTCTATTTTAAGGTCTTCCTGCCCTAAATGAACTCCATCGGCTCCAACAGCCAGGGCTACGTCAGCCCGGTCGTTAATAATAAAAGTAACGCCTGCCTCAGCGGTCAAACGCGCGATTTCCTTTCCCACTTTAATTAACTGCCGGACGGTAAACTTTTTCTCCCGCAGTTGAATTATACTTGCTCCGCCGCTAATAGCGGCCCGGGCAATTTCAAGGGGCGATTTTCCGTTGGCAAATCTATGGTCAACAATTACACAAAGGCTGTAGTCTATATTACGTTTAACCGGCAGTAGGTTAGCTGTATTTGAGCTACCCAGGTACTTTTCGGCAGCCATCTCCGGCCTAATGTTTATTTTTACCAGGAATTCTTCTAAATAGTTAACCGCTTCTTGCTCCAAACTATAAACGGCAAAACGCATCTGTTTAATTTTTGCCGCCGGGCCCGACAGTTTAATATATTCTTCAATCACCCGTAGAGCTTCCTGAATACGTTTAAAATTAGCGGTTACCAAATGCAGGTAGTCTCTTCTGGTATCCTTTGCTTCAGAAGGAAAATCTGCTCCTACGTCTGTATAAGCTTGGCGGCTTTTTAGCTGGTCTTTATATCCTCCTGGCATTTCTTCCTGTAGTCTGCTTAACTCATGGCGCAAATTTTTTAAACGGTTTGTTAGTTCAAAATTGTTTAAGATAAAACGGGTTGTTTCCTCAACTACCCGCAACCCTTCCCGGGCCCGGTTAAAATTAGCGTCCAGGAGACGGTAAAATAAGTAGTCTCTCTCTCTTTCTCTTTCTTCGGCTACCTCTTTTTCTTTTTCCTGCAGTTCCTGGATAATCGTTTTTATTACTTCCATATCAAAAGGCTTAGCTAGACAAAAATAAGCCCCTTTTTGCCTTACTTCACCGATAACTTCTTCAGAAAAATAGGCACTCATCATTACCACGTTTGTTTTTTTTGATATTTCTTTGACCTTTTCCAGGGCCTCTATTCCTCCTAAACGCGGCATACGGATATCCATAAACATAAGCTCGGGTTTTACCTGACTTACTTTTTCAATTGCTTCTATGCCATCATGAGCAGTGATAACCGTGTGGCCCATTTCTTTAATTACCATTTCTAATAGATGACAAATATTTTGCTGGTCATCGACCACTAATATATTCATTATTTTTTCTCTAACCCCCGTCTCCTTGACCCCTTGTTTTGAGATTACGTTTGTTATTGCCCGTTAATATTCTTTTTAATAATATTTATGATTATTAATTATTAAATAATTTATGTTATTTTAACCGGCTCTTTTTGGCAAGCTTTAACCAAAGCGTGAAATAAAACGCGATGTTCCTCCAGGTTTTCCGGATGCCACTGCAACCCAAGGGCAAAAGGATGACTGGTACTTTCAATTCCTTCAATAATTCCGTCAGCGGCTAAAGCCGAGATAATAAAACCAGGGGCCGGTTGACGTACTGCCTGATGGTGGAAACTGTTTACCCGGCATTCGGTAGCGCCGAAAATACGGGCTAAAATTGTGCCGGCCGCTATTTTTACCTTATGGGTAGGGTGCCAGCGAGGGGCTTTTTGGTAATGTTCAAGGCAACAGTCTTCAGACAGGCCCTGGCCGGGCAAGAAGCCTGATCTACCCTGACCGGGCAGAAAGCCTGGCCTACTTGCCGGTCTTTCTTTTACTTGGGTAGCCATATCTTGATAAATACTACCTCCGAAGGTAATATTTAATATTTGCATTCCCCGGCAGATTCCTAAAACCGGTATTCCGGCGGTTAGGGCAAGGCGGGTAAAGTTTAATTCGAAAATATCCCGGTTGGGATCAATTTCACCTAAACCGGGTAACGGTTCTTCGCCAAAATGAACCGGGTCTACGTCTCCGCCTCCGGAAAGGATTAGCCCTTGAATTATACAGAGTAACCTGGTCATTTCTTTTTGGCCGGTACAACCAGGCAAAATTACGGGAAGCCCACCGGCTTCTTCAACCGCTTTTACGTACGCCTGGCTTAAATAAAAATGCGCCTCATTTTCTTTTCGTCCGCAAGTAATTCCAATTACCATTTGTTCTTCTTTAATCTTCATATTCAATATACTTTGTGGCCCCGGAACCCCGGCTCAGGGCAATTTTACCCGTCCTAACCATTTCCACAATCTCGTGTTCTTCCAATACCGCACAAAGCGCATTTATTTTTTCCTCATCACCCGTGAGTTCAATAGTCACTGTTTCCCGGTTGACATCTACAATATTGGCGCGGAATATTTCTACCACGTCCACTATGTTTGACCGGCGCGTTGAATCAGCTTTTACCTTAATTAAGGCCAGTTCCCGTTCAATTGATTCACTGCTTTTAAGTTCCTGAATTTTTACTACGTCAATTAATTTAGAAAGTTGTTTCATCACTTGATCCGAAGCCTGTTCATCACC
>DMDI01000069.1 GCA_003445555.1 Desulfotomaculum sp.
TAAATCATTATTGGTAATTTTATTTAAAACAAATATTTTTTTAGATATTACCTCTTTAATTAATTGTTCAGCTTTTTGATTTCTAGAAATTACAAGGGAATAACCTGCGCAATCATTATTTAATCCAAGAAACCAAGCATCCGCGCATGATATATCAGCAAAATTAGCTAGACCGTCCATACATAACAAACAACGGGGTGGGGTAAACAAATTAAGGCTGTGAACAATACCATAATCAGTAAAGGGTATTAATTTCTTTGATCCATCTTTTAGAAAAAGAGACATTGAACCTGGCCATCCTTCACCCCGATAATCTATTTTTATAATATCCTCAATTTTAACATTATGCCATTTTGCTACAAATTCTGCCATTTTAAAATTATTAGTGTGACTACAAAATAAGCCTATGCATAAAAATATTTTCTTTTGAAAATCAACGTTATTTAACATCAACTGTCTTACGCCATGAATATGGCATGGTAATCCGACAATTGCAAACTTATCGTCTTTATTTGCGCAAATAATTTCCTTTAATGCAATATTAGCTGATACGGGGCAATATTTTGACTTTGATGCAGAAATAATTTCTTCTTTAGTTCTCGCAATATAAGTTATTGGTTCGAACGGCATTTTGCTATTCATACCTGTAACTAACGCGCCTTGGATAATATTCTCTTCTAATGCATAAATAAGCAATTGTGTAATGAAACCACCAGATGCGGAATTATATCTAATTTCTTCATCTGTTGAATAACCATAATAACAGCTAAGATAATTCCCTAACATAGAATTGTCAGGTTCTTTTTCAAACAGTTCCAAATTCATGCTTCTAAAATCGAAAAAACTTCCGGTACAATTTTTTATGCATATTGTACATTCAGTACATTTATCTTTATCCAGACGTGGAAAATATACTGCTCTACGGGGATCGATAGTCATTTTAATTGCTTCTTTTGGGCAGATTGCCTCACATGTGCCACAACCAGTACATAAACCTTTTTTTACAACACTTTCGATTGTTTTTTGTTGTTTAGCATCCTTCATTAACTTTAACTCTCTTCTACTCTCTTCTTCTATATTACATCGGCTTCTTTATCAGGGATATGTTCCATTTATATAACAAGGAATAAATAGATATTAATAATTAACTATATAATCATTTATTTCTTCTTATTTAGCTTATTGAATAAAAGATTTTCTTTATTATTTCAATATTCCTTAAAGACATCTCTTTAATTTCTGGTATGCATTTTAATAATTCATTATGTATCTTATCCTGATCAAGCAGGCATTTCTCAATTTTATCATGCAAATAACCCTCTAATATAGAAATATCTGCTCCTCTTAAATCTATTATGTAATCTTCCTGCTTCAGCATACTTCCTATAATTCCGTGAACTTTAGATCCATAAGCAATTATTACGGTTGGTGTGCCCATAGAGGTAGCTAAAATAGCAGAGTGCATCTTACTGGAAACTAATATGGAACACCTTCCTAAAACACCTTTTATCTCTTGTGGCGTAAGACCTTTGTCTATTAATGTTGGCTTTTGTTTGGTTTTGTTGTATATCTTTTGAATAATTTTTACATCGTCATGTTTCCCATGTACAACCTGAGGTATAAGAATTACTTCAAAACCTTTATTGGTTAAGTAATCTATAACATCAGCCATTGCTTTAATGTAAATTTCATGTTTTGTTTTTTCATTTTGAGAACCAGAAATTTTTTTATATATAATGTCGCTAGGCACCAAGCAGGCTAAAGGCTTGCCGTTTAAAAGACCTTTTTCATTTAATATAAAATCCACTCTCTTTTTTGATGCTGGATTCATTAAAAATGCCAGATCAGAAACGAGTGACATTGGGCTTTTAACTTCAAGTTCATTGAGATAATTTAATGTTACTGACTCACGAGGCGTTATGAAACTTACCCTGTCTAAAACAAATTTAACTAATTTACGTGACCATGAAAAATTAAACGGGCCTACTGTTACCGCACATAAAATAACTGGCTTACGAAAAATATATCCCAAAAATAATTGATAACTGTGAGTCAAGGTTGATAATGGGCCACCTGTACTTTGATCAGAGTAGCCATCAGCCCCAAGATGGATTACAATATCAGCCTTGGAATATAAAAAAGGATATTTAATTAATAGAAAAGCTACATTAAGATACCAGGGTATTATTTTTATGTTTTTAAATATAGGTTCAACTAGTTCTATCTGTTCATGACAATAAGGAAATACTTGTCTTAATCGTGTCTTATCATTATCAAAAATGCTGCCCATGTAAAAATGAGAGTCAGGAACTGCATTTTTTATATTCTCTATGGCTCCAATCAATAGAGCCACTTCTCCGTTATCGGAGAACCCATTTATACCAGTAATCATTATTTTATTTGTTTTCGCAACATTATTTTCTGAATAATTCATCTTGGATTTTCCTTACTAGTTAAAATAAAAATATATTTTGATTTAAATTTAATTACTAAAATTTAATTCTATATGTTTTTTTGTCTTTAAGCTCTCCATTGCCCCGCATAAAACTGCCGTTACCATAACGCCATGCCTAACAGGGACCGGCTCCTCCGTGTTTTCTTTTATGCTTGTTATAAAATCTTTAATTAAAGGTTTAAAGTAAAGCAGTGATCCTTTAAAGTAATTTTTATTAAGCACGTCTTTCGCGACTCGCATAGTTTTGCCAGCGGCTTTTCTAATATCGTCCAAAGGTGTTTGTACACCGTGCATTTCATAATAGTGCGCGTTTCTTACGTCAAGTGCAATGTTCCCACCTGTTCCGTAAACATCTACAGTAAAGGTGAAGCACTCGGTAACCCAGGAAATAATGGCTGTGGCAGTTGCTCCGCTGGCATATTCCATTATTATTTGAGTATGATTGACAAAACCCATATTCCCACCGGATATATCCCCGCCAACGGCGTAAACCGTTTTTACATCCGAGCCGTTTAACCAGAGCATAAGATCAATTAGATGGGGAGCAAAATCAAATAAGGCCGCGCCCTCGTGATAAAGCCACTTATTGCGAGTCCACCCGGCGGGGAAATTAGTCAAAGCTGTACCCTGCATCCCGACTATTTTTCCAAGGTAACCCTTATCAATCCTTTCTTTTACCTGAAATACAACAGGGAAATAGCGCCAGTTCTGAACCACATTTAATTTTACGCCGGCTTTGACGACGGTGCGTTGTATTTCCAAGGCATCTTCAATAGTCGTCGTTAAAGGTTTTTCCACTAAAATATTTTTACCTTGACGGGCAGCGTGCTTGATAAGGTCGCAGTGTGTATTGCTGGGAGTGCATATATCTATTAAATCAATTGATGGATCTTCTATTATCTTGAGAGGGTCAGAAAAATAATTTGGAATCTGAAACTCTCTGGCTATATTTTTAACCAAGTCTTCATTTACATCAGCAATTGCTTTTACCTCAACTTCCGGCAAATCTTTTAAAGCGGACAGGTGACCCCTGCGGACAATTGCACCGGCTCCAATAACACCAACATTGATCAACTCTTCCACTCCTGTCTCATTTCTTTCTGACTGCCCCGTTGGAGGCTTGCGGCAAATTTAATGAGTTTCATCTCAAGTTTGTTAATCTCAAAATCAATTTTTGCTTCTTTGATGCTCAATCCATTAAGCTTGTACTTCATGCTTCCTACCCCCAGACTGGAAGCTTTGCGTATATGCCCGACGAACCATGGATTAAAACCCATTATCTTTGCGCATACTGTGTCAACAGCAACTGGATCTCTGCCGCATAAGATTAATTTTGCCGGAATGGGGGTGCCAAATGCGGGACCCATTGTGCCTGCGTTCGTTATTATCCCATCTACCAAACAAAAGTCAGGATGATAAACAAGATTAACATCCGCAATTACCTTATCAAGGTAAGGATGATAAATGCTTTTTTGGACTAAGGGTAGGCAGCCAAACTGATTTTTCAGGCAGCAGGTAATTGAAGACATAACATTTGTTTTCAGCTTCGGAAGGGTGACAAAATAACTGCCTTCAAAGATAGAGGCTAAAGGAACCTCTTTCAAATGATAGCCTTTTATCTTTACAGGTTCGTTTTTTTCACGGGAAAGATTAGCCCACTTCGCCGCCCATTTTTCAAGAGTGGGAAGATAACCAAACCAGCGAATAAAATCGTCCGCCAGAGTTACAGTAGCGTCACTTTCAACTACAAAGATCTCCAGATTGACATAATTCTCACGCAGATATCTTAAAAATGCATCTAGAAAAATAGGGTGAGTATTGGCTCCGGTTTCCGGTGTTCTGGCATCGCAAATGTTAACTTTTATGATTATTCTATTGCGACCTGCAATTTCTAAACCGCCAGCTAAATTAATACCTTTTACTAAATTATCATAAACATTTTCGTATGTGGACTTAACAATACTGACAATACTGCTATTTTTATTCAAAACATTACTCCTTGTTTAGCTAGACGGGCATTAGACTCATTTTTTGCCGTAAGTATCCTATGCCGGTAGCTATAATTGCCATTGAAATTGTTAGCGCCCTGGAGGTGTTTTGTGCAGGACTCTTCAATAAAACGGATTTGCCTAAATACCAGGGTATTGACTTTAAAAATAAATGTTTTAAATATGTGTTTTCTGTGCTTAAAATTTTTACTTTATCGGTTGATTTATTAATTATCGATTTAGAAACGCCTTCCCCATATGATCTTTTCAATATATATTTAAGGCTCTCCCGCTGTTTATCCACTTTATGATACACAACTGCCTCAGGATCAAATAAAACTTTTCCGCGGGTAAACATTGCCTGCAAACGAACACAGTATTCCATTTCTTCACCAGCTAATGGGATTTTACCTAATCTGCCAATCGTCGGCTTGAAATTGCCGATACGGGCAAAAACTTCTCTCCTAAAAGACATATTGCAGCCAATAAGATTTCTGACTTCTTTTTTTTCCTGGGGGTGCCCTTTATAAGTGCAACCAACAACCCAATCTAACTCTTCGGGAAACCAAGACGGCCTATTCTTTTCCCAAAGTGGAACAAGTTTGCCTCCTACGGACAAAACATCTGGGTCTGTGTAATTAGAAACCAGTACTTCAGCCCATCTTTTATCCGCTTTTGCGTCATCATCAATAAACGCTATTATATCTCCGGTTGCTTTTTTAACCCCGGCATTTCTTGTATCAGAAAGGCCTTTTACGTTATTATTAAAAGCAAATAAAACTTCTTCAGGGAATCTTTCCTTCAATACCTGCAAAAGTTTTTCATTATGATCAACAGAAATAATAACTTCCAGGTCAGTATAAGTTTGCTTCAGAATAGAATCAACAGCATCCACAGTATCATTTAATCTCTCAAGGGAGTAAGTGCATATTATTACGGAAACCTTCATTTTTTGCTCCTTATTAATATCCGAGCACATAAAATATTGGTAAATAACAAAGCGGTCTAATTTAAGTTCTTCCTGGCCCTGCTTCTTTTTTCGCTCGGCATACAATCTTAACACAAAAACAACTAAGGTACAAAAAGCTTTACCCTAATAGGCGGCGGCGCAGCAGGCCGAGCGCTCCGCCGGTGCCCAGGGGTTTTTCCTCCACGCTGTACTCTATAGTAATACCATAGCCAGACCCATCGCCAAAATATTCCTTTAGCTTTTTCGCCAGATAATGCACGCAAAAGATAAAACGGGAAAAGCCCATCTTTTTTAAGTTGATGGTAAGATACTCTAGAAAAGGTTTTCCATTTACCGGCGCCATCGGTTTCGGCAGATCTTGGACGACAGGACGCAACCTGGTACCAAAGCCACCGGCGAGGATTACTGCCTGCATATTTATACTCACTCACTTGATATTTATCATGAGGATAAGCATATAAAAAGGTTGCTTCTTATTTACCTTAACTATTGTTCTGAAACTTGATTTTCAAATGTTACCATCTTGGCTACTTCACTAGGTTTAGGTAAAACAGAACCAGAACTAGTTAACCCGGCCGTAAAAATAGACAAAAAGGTTGCTGAGAAAATAAGCAATAAACCAAGCAGACAACTTGTGAGCAAGGGCAAAAAGAAAACATTATTAGCCTTGTCCACTGTAACAGCAAACGCCTGTCTATCAGAGAGATTATTAATTGCAAGCTCAGATGCACCGGCCAGTTCTGTTAAATGGATACCTGGATTATTAGCCAGGCTTATATTTTCAGAGAACAACAATCCACCTACTATAATTGAAAATATAACCATAACCGCGCCTAAACTTGTTATTTTCCGGCGCATACCAGGTTGCAAGAAAAAGCGGGTAAATATATCTGTCTGGCTGTATTTGTGGGCTATCGCGTAAACTTTGCTGGCCAATCCTAATGTGCCAATCTGAAAACCGGCCAGCAGTAATAGAGCAAAGATTATTCCTGCCCCAAAGCCGCCACTTCTGATATAAAATATCAGGCCAATCAAACCGCCTAGAAAAAGCAAAAGGCCCGGCAGAATAAAAGTAAGGGTTGAATTATAAAGCGGAAGATGGCTTATAATGGTACGGGCAATTTTGTAGCCGTCTTTTAAGCCGTTTAACTTTGCCTCTCCAATCCGTTCCCCATAAACAATGGGAATATCTTTTATCTTTAGGCCCATTGAGGCTGCTTTGATCGCTATTTCCGATTCAATACCAAAACCTTTTGAACAAAGTTCCATTTTTTCAAAGTACGATTTTTTTAGACCGTAAAGACCAGTTAAAGGGTCATAAGCCTTAAATCCGTATATATAGCGGATGGAATTGCGGAAAATAGCGTTGCCAATCCGGTTGAAGGCCGGGATGTTTTGCTTTCCTACGCTGCGGGAGGCCACGGCGTAATCGTAATTTTCTAAGGCGGCGGCAATTTCTAAGATGGTTTCTGACGGGTAGGTATCGTCAGCGTCAATAAAGAGAACATTTTCGCCCCGGGCTTGTTGAACGCCGGTTTTCAT
>DMDI01000160.1 GCA_003445555.1 Desulfotomaculum sp.
GGAAATAGATAAGCCTTCATTAAATTGACGCGGGTAAGAAATTCATTGGCTGAGTATACGCCGCAAAAATTTTCCCCCGGTATATTCATAAAGTATGGTAAGCCGGCTCCGGTACCAATAAAAACAGCCTGGAAATCTCGTTTAAAAGTTCGTCTACCGTAGCTAACTTGCCAACTACCGAATCTACCTGAATATCTACCCCTAGTTTTCTAACGTTATCTATTTCAGTTTGCACTACTTTTTTCGGTAAACGAAACTCAGGAATGCCATACATTAAAACGCCGCCCGGGACATGCAGGGCCTCAAAAATAGTTACCCGGTAGCCTAACTTGGCTAAATCAGCCGCGCAGGTAAGCCCTGCTGGTCCGGAACCAACAATGGCTACTTTCAACTCATTAGGAGAAGCCGCCTCAGGTAAAGTTACGCCATGCTCCAATTCCCAATCAGCACAAAAGCGTTCTAGCCGGCCAATAGCCACTGGTTCGTGTTTTTTACCTAAAGTGCAATACATTTCGCACTGGCTTTCCTGCGGGCATACCCGCCCACAAATAGCCGGCAGGGCATTTTTTTCCTTTATTTTTTTAATTGCTCCGGCAAAATCTCTTTCAGCCATAAGTTTAATAAAGGCCGGGATATCCACCTCCACCGGACATCCCGCCAGACAAGGGCTCTTTTTACACTGAATACAACGTTCTGCCTCTGTCACCGCTGTTTCTACGGCGTACCCCAGGGCTACTTCTTTAAAATTTTTAATTCTTTCTCCGGCATCCTGAGTAGGCATAGAGTGTTTTTTAGGAATAATTCCTTTTTTTGTTTTGGCGGTTTCGGCCATTAGGATGCACCTCCACACTTACATTTATGGTAGTCATGAGCTTCCTTTTCTTTTTCTAAATAAATAGCGCTTCGTTTAGCTAATTCGGCAAAATCTACTAAATGACCGTCGAATTCAGGGCCATCAACACAAACAAACTTTGTTTGTCCACCCACCGTTACCCGGCAGCAACCACACATTCCTGTTCCGTCAACCATTAAGGAATTCAAACTGACAATGGTTTTAATCCCGTACTCACGGGTAACGTTACAAACAACTCGCATCATTGGCTGAGGACCGATAGCCAGGATCAGGGCAATGTTATCTTTCCCCTTATCTTCAATAATCTCTTTCATTACGTCAGTGACAAAGCCTTTCCGTACGTATGAACCGTCATCGGTGGTAACCATTAGTTCATCACAGACAGCCCGCATTTTTTCTTCCCAAAATAACAACTCTTTAGTCCGGGCCCCAATTATTCCGGTAACGTTATTACCGATATCTCTTAAAGCACGGGCAATAGGAAAAACAGGAGCAATGCCCACCCCTCCGCCAATGCAAATTACGTTGCCAAAATTTTCAATATGGGAAGGTAAACCTAACGGGCCGACAAAATCTAAGATTTGATTTCCGGCCTCCATTTTCCCTAACTCTATAGTAGATTTACCAACCTCCTGAAAAACAATGGTTATGGTTCCTTTGTTCCGGTCAAAATCGGCTATCGTTAAGGGAATTCTCTCTCCTTTCTCGTGAAGGCGTAAAATAACAAACTGGCCCGCCTGACAATTTTTAGCAACCCTTGGGGCTTCAATTTCCATTTGTTTAATCACCGGTGAGAGAACTTCTTTTTCCAGAATTTTAAACACTTTACCCCTCCCTTTAAAATCTTACTTTCTTGCTTAATTACTTAATTGCTTTCTCTATTCATTAGACAAATTCCTGCTTAAAAAAATTGTTTTTTAATTTTAAGAACAATAAATATTTCTTATTTTCTTAATAATTCTTAATATTACTCAAATACTTAAATATTAAATTTAAGGAATACTTCCTTCGCTTGTAGGGGCGTATGGCAATACGCCCCTACTTTAAGGAAGAATCCTCTCTAAGGCCTTAAATTTTAAGGAAGAACCCTCCATCCTAAAGCCTAAATCATTTAATTGTTTGTTAGAAACCGGGGCAGGTGCATTTAGCATTAAATCTACCGCACTTTGCGTTTTAGGGAAGGCAATAACGTCACGAATGGTTTTTTTGTTAGCTAAAAGCATGAGCAACCGGTCAAAACCCAAAGCTATTCCTCCGTGAGGAGGGGTGCCGTATTCAAAGGCTTCCAACATAAAACCAAATTTTTCTATAGCTTCCTGGGGGGAAAGACCAATGGCCGTAAACATTTTTTCTTGAATATCCCGCCGGTGAATCCGGATGCTTCCCCCGCCAATTTCCACGCCGTTTAAAACTAAATCATAACTTTGGGCGCGGGCCGAAACGGGATTTTCGGTCAAAAGAGCAAGGTCCTCTACATTAGGAGAGGTAAAAGGATGGTGCATGGCCACATGTCTTTTTTCTTCTTCACTATATTCTAATAAAGGAAAGTCCACCACCCAAAGGAATTGGAATTTATCCTCCGGAATTAACCCTAGGCGTTCAGCCAGGTGTAAACGCAAGGCCCCCAGGGCGGGATTTACAATTTGTGGTTTATCAGCTAAAAAGAGCAGCAAATCACCTTCTTTAGCTTCAAAGCGCTCTAAAATTGCCTGAATCTCGGCCGGGGTAAAAAATTTAGCAATGGGCGATCTTACTCCTTCCGAAGTAACGAAGAAATAAGCCAACCCTTTTGCCCGCCAGTTAGTAACCAGTGAGGTCAGTTCATCAATTTCCTTGCGGCTAAAATTACCGCAACTCAAGGCATTAATTCCTTTCACCTGCCCACCTGCGTTTGCGGCCGATGAAAATACTTTAAAGCCGCATGAAGCAACCAGATCAGTTAAATCACGTAATTCTAAGCCGAATCTCAAATCAGGCTTATCAGTTCCGTAACGTGCGCAGGCTTCTTTAAAAGAAAGACGGGGAAAAGGGCGGGAAATTTTTAAACCAACTGTTTCCCGGCAAAGGTAAACCATCATTTCCTCAACTAAATTTAAAATATCCTCTCTTTCCACAAAAGACATTTCCAAATCCACCTGGGTAAATTCCGGCTGCCGGTCGGCCCGCAAGTCTTCATCTCTAAAGCAGCGCACAATTTGAAAATAACGTTCCACGCCGGCCACCATAAGCATTTGTTTGTATAATTGAGGTGATTGGGGTAAAGCGTAAAAATTTCCCGGGTTGAGCCGGCTGGGCACCAGATAGTCACGTGCCCCTTCCGGAGTGCTCCGCGTAAGCATAGGAGTTTCAATCTCTAAAAAATTCCGGGCATCTAAAAAATCCCGCACGGCCTTGGCGGCTCTGTGCCGCAACATTAAAACCCGCTGCATCTCTTGACGGCGTAGGTCTAAATAACGGTACTTTAAACGCAAGGACTCATCAACCTCGCTTTGATCTTCAATAAGAAACGGGGTGGTTGCGGCGCGATTTAAAATATAAACTCTTTGACCCAGAACCTCTATTTCCCCGGTGGCTAAATTAGGATTCTCTGTTCCTTCCGGGCGCAAAGCCACCTCCCCGGCTACCGCCAGAACATATTCACTACGGAGGATTTGGGCCGTGCGAAAAGCTTCTTCTGCCGCGTCGGAATTAAATACCACCTGAACCAGGCCCGACCGGTCACGCAAATCAACAAAAATCAAGCCCCCGTGGTCTCTTCGCCGCTGAACCCAGCCCATAAGCACTGTCTGTTGACCGGTGTGTTCTTTACGTAAATTGCCACAGTGGTGCGTTCTTTTTAAACCAAACAAATAATCGGCCAAAAATACTTTTTCTCCTTCCTGTTAATTAAGTTTCTACGCCTTAACGGTAACGCCGCCTGATCTCTTCTTTTATTTCAGCGGGTGAAACCTCACTTTGTTCACCGCTGGCCAGATCCTTTAAGGAAACAATCTGCCGGTTTAATTCTTCCTTGCCCAAAATGGCCACAAACCGGGCCTTCTTTTTAGCGGCATATTTCATTTGGGCCTTTAAACTTCGCCCTAAAAAATCTTTGTCGGCGGATAGACCCTGCGCACGTACAAAAAACAAGAGTTCTAAAGCGGCCCCCGATGCTTCTTCATCTGCTTCAACAATAAAAACATCCAGGTTTTTCGGGGCTGGAAAAGGAGTATTTTGCTTGTTCATGGTTAAAAGAGCCCGCTCCAGACCCACGGCAAAACCAATACTTGGAGTAGGCGGACCACCCAGGGCAGTCACTAAATCATCATAGCGGCCTCCACCGCCAATAGAATTTTGTGCCCCAATACCGGCCACCATAATTTCAAAAGTTGTCCGGGTGTAATAATCCAGTCCCCTAACCAGTTGTTTATCTATAAGATAAGGAATGTTTAATGCTTTCAGGTATCCTAAAACAGCATCGAAATGAACTATGCAAGAAGGACACAAACAGGAAAGGCTGTCCGGTGCCCCTCTGGCTATTTCCCGGTCCCGGGGCTCTTAGCAGTCTAAAATGCGCAAAGGATTATATTCCAAGCGCTCCTGACAGTTGAGACAAAGTTCTTTTTGCCTTGTTTTAAAAAAAGAGGATAACTTTTCTTTTAAAACAGGCCGGCATACCTTACAGCCAATACTGTTAAGGTGGAGTTCAAAATTTTGTAAGCCCAGCCGCCGGTAAAAGTCTACGGCTAAAGCAATTACCTCTATATCAGCCTCCGGGTTATTCGTGCCAAATACCTCCACCCCGCCCTGGTGAAACTGGCGGTAACGCCCGGCTTGGGGACGGTCATAACGAAACATGGGTCCAAGGTAATAAAGCTTTACCGGCTGGGGACCGCTATTTAAGCCGCTTTCCAAATATGCCCTTGCTACGGCAGCAGTTCCTTCGGGACGCAAAGTAAGGCTGCGTTCACCGCGGTCGGTAAAAGTATACATTTCTTTGGCGACAATGTCCGTGACTTCCCCAACGCTCCGTATAAATAGCTCTGTATGTTCAAAAACGGGAGTACGTATTTCCGTAAAACCATAATCCTGACAAAGCTGACGAAAAACGTCTTCCATATATTGCCACCTAGGAGCTTCGTCAGGAAGAATGTCGTTAGTTCCCCGGGGACGTGTAGTCAATATATTTAACATATTTATTGATTCTCCTATTTACAAAAAAGGATTATATTTCTTTTCCTCGCCAATATTAGTTGCCGGGCCGTGACCGGGATAAACTATTGTTTCCGGAGGAAAGACCAGTAGTTTTTTCTTAATTGATTCTATTAATTGCCGGTGACTACCCCCTGGGAAGTCGGTACGGCCTATGGAGCCGGCAAATAAAGTGTCCCCCGTAAACAAAATATTATCAACGGCCAGGCAGATACCGCCCGGGGTGTGTCCTGGTGTATGAATAACCTTGAGCGTTATTTTGCCTACCTCAATAAGATCACCTTCCTTTAAGCACCGGTCAGCCGCTTTGCCTTGCTTTTTTCGCCCCCCAAGAAAAGAAATACTTCCAGCCGGGTTGGTAAGCATATCCGCGTCAGCGGTATGAATAAGGACAGCCGCCCCGGTTGCTTCTTGTACAAAAGGTAAAGCGCCAATGTGATCCATGTGTCCATGGGTCAAAATAATTTGACGGCACTGAAGCGACAATTTTTCCAAGCGGCTTAAAATTCGTTTTCCGTCTGCGCCAGGGTCTATTATTGCTCCTTCGTGCGTTTCTTCACAGCCAATAAGATAGCAGTTTGCTCCAATTAATCCTACCGGAAAACCATCAAGAATCAATTTTTTACCTCCTAGCTGGTTCTTTTAATTTCGTAAACGTCCTTTACGCGGTTAATTCGACTGATAATAAAATTTAATTGTTCCACGTTTTTTATTTCCAGGGATAACTCAATAGTAGCCTGATTACTTTTCCGCCCGCGGGCGGTTACCCAGTTGGCACTTATTTTTAACTCCGCAAGGATAGCCATTACGTCATTTAATAAACCTGTCCGGTCCATAGCCAGTACTTCCAATTTAACCTGAAAAGGCGCCTGGAAGTCTTTACCCCAAAAAGTTTCTACTATCCGCTCTTGCTCTCTGGCGCATAGCAAGTTTATATTCCGGCAATCAGCCCGGTGCACCGAAACCCCTCTTCCCCGGGTAACATAACCTATAATAGCATCACCAGGCACCGGGTTGCAACAATGGGCCAGGTGAACTAAAAGATCATCAATTCCTTTTATTCTAATTCCCTGTCTTATTTCATCGCGGGTACTTACGGAAGGAGGCTCTATTTTTAATTGCTGAAAATCCTCTATTTTTAAAAGCTCTTTTTTCTCCGGTCTTAATTTTTCTATAAGCCGGTTTATTACGCTTTGGGGCGTAACTATTCCGTTGCCCATGGCCGCGTATACATCTTCCTCGCTAGACATGTTCATTTGCTGCGCTAGTTCCACTAAGTTTTCGTTTTTTACCAGCTCTACATCCACGCCTTGTTTTTTCGCTTCCCGCTCTATAGCTTCCTTTCCTTTAAGGATGTTTTCTTCCCGGTGTTCTTTTTTCAGCCATTGGCGAATGCGATTCTTGGCCGTTGAGGTTTTGACCAGGTTCAACCAGTCCCGGCGCGGCCCGGCAACTTGTTTAGAGGTGAGAATCTCAACAATATCTCCGTTTTTAAGTTTATAATCCAAAGAAACTATCCGCCCATTAACTTTCGCTCCCACACAGCTATGGCCAACATGAGTATGCACCCGGTAAGCAAAGTCAATGGGACATGAACCGGCAGGCAGCTCCCAAACATCTCCTTTAGGACTAAAAACAAACACCACATCGGCAAAAAGATCTATTTTTAAGCTTTCCATAAATTCACGGGCGTCGCGCAAGTCGTGCTGCCATTCTAAAATATGGCGCAACCAGGCCAGTTTTTCCTCTAAACTTTTATCTCTTTGCTTTCCTTCTTTGTACTTCCAGTGAGCAGCAATGCCGTACTCAGCCGTTTGCTGCATTTCCCAGGTTCGAATTTGAATTTCCAGGGGGCTTCCTTGCGGACCAACTACCGTAGTATGCAGTGATTGATACATGTTAGATTTGGGCATGGCGATAAAGTCTT
This sequence comes from Desulfotomaculum sp., assembly GCA_003445555.1. Classification (GTDB taxonomy): domain Bacteria; phylum Bacillota; class Desulfotomaculia; order Desulfotomaculales; family Nap2-2B; genus SCADC1-2-3. The sequence continues at coordinate 6,972 of DMDI01000160.1, forward strand.
TAAACCGGCCAGGAATAGGCCTCCAAAGGGTATGGGCAGTACCTAAGGCCGCGTAACAATCGCGAATAGAATTTACAATTATTCTTACCCCTTGCACATCATAAATCTCATTTAAATCTTTTTGTTGTCGCTGCATTTTAGCGTAAATACTATAAAGATTCTTAGGCCGGCCTTCAATATCAGCCTTAATGCCTATGGTGCTTAATTTTTCTCTTAAGATTGCAGCTACACTTAAAATGTATTCTTCCCTTCTGCTTCTGGTTTGGGCTATTCTTTCCGATAGCTCATAATATTTTGCCGGCTCCAAAAAATAAAAGGCCAGGTCCTCTAATTCCCATTTTAAACGGTAAATGCCCAAGCGGTGCGCTAAAGGAGTGTATATATCCAGTGTTTCCTGAGCTATTTCTTTTTGTTTAAGTTCAGATTGATATTTTAAGGTTCGCATATTATGCAGGCGATCGGCTAATTTAATTAAAATTACCCGGATGTCTTTAGCCATAGCTAAAAACATCTTGCGTAAATTTTCCGCCTGCTGCTCTTCTCTGGATTTAAATTCCAAACGGCCT
>DMDI01000303.1 GCA_003445555.1 Desulfotomaculum sp.
CTAAAAGAAAAGATGTTCTGGCTAAATGTTACGGTGGCGATATTACCCGGAAGCGAAAGCTGCTGGAAAAACAAAAGGAAGGCAAAAAAAGGATGAAACAACTGGGCAACATTGAAATTCCGCAGGAAGCCTTTATGGCGGTTTTAAAGATAGAAGAAAAGTAGTCGTGAAGGTAATTTTAACGCTCAGATAACGGTCATTAGCGGTTAGAATTCATTAATAAAAGACAGGCTGGTCTTGCCAATAGCAAAAGGCTAATGTTTGGTGAATTAAATGGGAATTGGTTTATACATTCATGTCCCTTTTTGTTTGAAAAAATGTAATTATTGTGATTTTATTAGTTATCACTTTAACCCGGCTCTGGTTAAAGCATATTTAACTGCTTTAGATAAAGAAATGGCTTTATATAGCAAATCTTTACCGCCCAAAGAAAAACAACTGGAAACAATATATATTGGGGGCGGTACCCCTACTTGTTTGGAGGCAAACGAACTTTACGAAGTATTGAAATCCTGCCGTTATTATTTTACCTGGCCCCCTGAAATTGAAGTAACGATAGAAGCAAACCCAGGTACGGTTGACTTTGAAAAATTAACTGTTTTAAGACGGGCGGGCGTTAACCGTTTAAGCCTGGGCGTTCAAATTGATAGTGATAACCTGCTTTTAGTTTTAGGTCGTCAGCATACTTTTGAGCAAGCAGTAGAGGCGGAGTATTTGGCCCGCCAGGCAGGTTTTGGTAATATTAATCTTGACCTTATTTTTGGAATTCCCGGCCAAACTATGACTTCGTGGCGGGAATGTTTAGTAAAAATAGTTAATTTGTCACCCCAGCATATTTCCGTATATAATTTACAACTTGAAGAAAAAACGCCCCTTTGGGAGAAGGTAAAGTCAGGTCAATTAAAAACCTGCCCGGAAGAAACTGAACTAGCTATGTATGAACAGGCTATAGAATTTCTTAAAGATAATAATTACCTTCAATATGAGATTTCTAATTTTGCCCGGGCCGGTTATCAATGCCGGCATAACCTACGTTACTGGAAAAACATATCTTACCTTGGCCTTGGCCTAAGCGCCCATTCATACCTGCCGCCTTACCGTTTTAATAATACGGAAAATATTAATACTTACTTTAACTGTATGACCGAAGGTAAACTGCCCGTATCACAGATAGAATTAATTTCTAAACCGGTAGAAATGCAAGAAACAGTTTTTTTAGGATTAAGGTTGAGGCAAGGCCTTGATATGACTGCGTTTTTTGATCGTTTTGGCTGCCGTATCGAGGACGTGTTTACGGCCCAGTTAGAAAAATTTCTGCCCTTAGGTCTAGTAGAAATTGTCAATTCAAATTTGCGTCTTACTAAAAACGGTTTACCGGTGGCTAATTTCGTCTTTAGGGAATTTGTTTAAGTTATTGGGTTAACATTGTGTTAACTTGACAAAGCATAGGTGTGGTGTTATATTTTTAGGTAAAGGATTAGCACTCATTAATAGAGAGTGCTAGTAAGGAGATTCTTCTAGTGAAGCTTGAAGTCCGTAAACAGCAAGTATTATTAGCTATCATCAGTAACTATATTAATACGGCCGAGCCAGTTAGTTCCCGGACCGTGGCGAAAAAATATGGTTTGGGGGTAAGTCCGGCCACTATTCGTAATGAAATGGCTGATTTGGAAGAAATGGGTTATATTGAACAACCGCATACCTCGGCCGGCAGGATTCCCTCGGAGCTTGGTTTTCGTTATTACGTGGATTATTTAATGAAAAAACAAGAATTAGACCGTACCGAAAAGGAGTTCATCAAAAGAGAGTTTCAGGAAAAGATTGCTGATTTAAGCCAGATAATGCAAAAAACAAGTCAATTATTAACTAAATTAACCCAATATGCAGCTATGGTTTTAATACCACAATTAAAAATTGGCAATTACAAATACTTCCAGCTCATAAAGATGAATTTTGGTCAAGCCATGTTAGTAGTGGTATGGGATACGGGAATTGTCCAGCATCATTTAATTGAAATCTCCGATAATATTATGACGCTTGACTTAAAGATAATTTCTGATGTGTTTAACGCTAAGCTATCGGGTCACACGGTAAATGATATTAAGCTTACTATAGTGAAAGAAATTTATTTTGAACTGGCAAAATATAAAATAGTCTTAGACCAAGTGCTGGAATTAATAATTAATAATTTGCCTTCAGATAGAAAGAATAAATTGTACCTGGGGGGAGCTTTCAATGTTTTAAATCAACCTGAGTTTTGCCATAATATTGAAAGGGTAAGAGTATTTTTAAACCTCCTGGAAAAAGAGTATTTGTTGTATGATTTATTGGCCGGCGGATTGAGGCAAAAAGGAGTAACCGTACATATTGGAGGAGAAATAAACTGTAATGAAATGCGTGATTGCAGTCTGGTTATTTCTTCTTATCAATGGGGGGAACAGTCTGCTGGAACCGTAGGCGTGTTGGGTCCTATGAGAATGGATTACGCTAAAGTGATTGGGGTGGTAGAATATGTTGCCCAAAGCCTTTCTCGCACCCTGGAAAAAATGTTTAAAGCCGAAAAATTTTTAAGGTAAATCTTTTTGAGAAAGCATAAATAAAAAATTAAAAGAAATTTTAAAAAGAAGTAATGATTTTAGGAGGTAGGTAGCGATGGAAAATAATACGCCGGTGGATAAAAATAAAGAAATAAGCCAAGAAACGTTTGAACCCGCGCTAGAAAAAAAGGCCGAAGAAGGAACAAAAACAGAAGAAATAACAGAAAAAGGAGAAACAACAGAAATGGTAAATATAGAGGAATTAAAACGTCAGTACGATGAACAATTAAAACGTTCGGATGAGTACTACCAACGATTAATTAGAATGCAGGCCGACTTTGAGAATTACCGCCGCCGCGTAGGAAAAGAAAAAGAAGAACTGTTGAAATTTGCAGCCGAAGATTTAATAGTAAAACTGCTGCCGGTTCTGGATAATTTTGAACGTGCTCTGGTGGCCCCAAATGAAGATAATCAAAATACAAGTAAATTTAAAGAAGGCATAGAAATGATTTACCGGCAGTTTATAGATGTATTGGTTAAGGAAGGTCTGTCCATTATCCCAACTGTAGGTCAGCAATTTGACCCGGTAAACCACGAAGTTATTTTGCAAGAAGAAATCGAGGGGCAACCAGATAATAATATTATAGAGGAGCTTCGCCGCGGCTATTTTTTCAAGGGAAAAGTTATCCGGCCGGCGTGGGTCAAGGTAGCCCGGTCAGGAAAAAGCTAAAAGAATTATAAAAGTTGTTCTATAACGTAAAAGTAAAAAATACGTTGCCTGCTCTTAAATTTTATAGGTGGATAAATAGGAGGTTAAAAATAAATGGCAAAAGTTATTGGGATTGACCTGGGAACTACAAATTCATGTATGGCCATAATGGAAGGTGGTGAAGCGGTAGTTATTCCCAATGCTGAAGGAGGGCGTACCACTCCTTCGGTAGTAGGGTTTTCAAAAACCGGGGAACGCCTGGTTGGTCAGGTAGCCAAACGTCAGATGATAAGCAATTCTGAACGAACGGTTGCTTCCATAAAACGGCGGATGGGCTCAAACTACAAAGTAAATATAGAGGATAAAGAATATACTCCCCAGGAAATATCAGCGATGATTCTACAGAAGCTTAAGACGGATGCGGAAAGCTATTTAGGCGAGAAAATAGAAAAAGCTATCATTACTACTCCGGCATATTTTACTGATGCTCAGCGCCAGGCCACTAAAGACGCGGGTAGAATTGCCGGACTTGAGGTATTACGTATTATTAACGAACCTACGGCCGCAGCGCTAGCTTATGGTTTGGACAAAGAAAAAGACCATACCATCCTGGTTTTTGACTTGGGGGGAGGAACTTTTGATGTTTCCATTTTAGAGTTGGGAGAGGGTATATTTGAAGTTAAAGCAACCAGTGGGAATAACCTCTTGGGAGGAGATGATTTTGACCAGCGGGTTGTAGATTGGCTGGTAGCAGAATTTAAAAAAGATACAGGTATTGACTTACGCCATGACCGGATGGCTTTGCAGCGGCTTAGAGAAGCGGCTGAAAAGGCAAAAATAGAGTTAAGCGGGGTAACTACCACCAATATTAACTTACCCTTTATTACAGCAGATGCCAATGGTCCTAAACATCTGGATATAAATTTATCGCGGGCCAAGTTTGAAGATTTAACGGCCGATTTAGTGGAAAAAACAATGGGACCCACCCGTCAGGCATTGGCGGATGCCGGCTTAGAACCAAAAGATATTGATAGAATTATACTGGTGGGTGGTTCTACTCGAACGCCGGCGGTGCAGGAAGCAATCCGTAATATTTTAGGGAAGGAACCGCATAAAGGAATTAATCCG
>DMDI01000173.1 GCA_003445555.1 Desulfotomaculum sp.
TTAAATCTACTTTTAATAATACCATTATTACTATTACTGATGTAAAGGGAAATGCGGTTGCTTGGGCCAGCGCAGGAACAGCCGGTTTTAAGGGTTCCCGTAAAAGCACTCCCTTTGCCGCGCAAGTTGCCGCTAGTGCGGCAGCTAAAGAAGCAATGGCTCACGGAATGAAACAGGTTGAAGTGTTGGTTAAGGGCCCCGGGGCAGGCCGCGAGGCGGCTATTCGTTCTTTACAAGCCGCCGGAATAGAGGTTAATTTAATCAAAGACGTTACCCCTATTCCGCATAACGGTTGCCGGCCCCCTAAGCGCCGGCGGGTCTAACACCTTTAAAGGAGGAAAAATAAAAGTTGGCCAAATATACCGGTCCACGTTGCCGGCTTTGCCGGCGGGAGGGAATTAAGTTATTTTTAAAAGGGGACCGTTGTTATTCCCCTAAATGTGCGGTAGAAAAGCGTAGTTACGCGCCGGGTGTTCACGGCAAAGGACGGAAGAAAACTAAGGAGTATGGTTTACAATTAAGGGAAAAACAAAAAACCAGGCATATTTACGGTGTTTTAGAAAGGCAATTTCATAATTATTTTGAACGGGCAGAACGACAGAGAGGGATTTCGGGTGAAAATTTACTTACCCTTTTAGAACGGCGTTTGGATAATGTTGTTTACCGTTTAAGTTTAAGTGGTTCACGTATGGAAGCCCGGCAACTAATCCGGCACGGTCATTTTACGGTAAATGATAAAAAAGTAAATATTCCTTCTTATAGGGTAAAGGTGGGGGATGAAATTGCTTTCCAGGAAAAAAGCAAGGATATTCCCCGGGTTAAAGAATTAATAGCGCGCGCCGCGGAGCGAACGCCACCTGCCTGGCTTGAATATAAATATGACCAGGCCAGGGGAAAAGTAGTAGTCTTACCAAAGCGTGAGCAAATTGATGCTCCGGTAGCGGAACATCTGGTGGTGGAACTGTACTCCCGTTAAGCCAATCAAAATAAAATAAATTATGAAATTACAACCGTCTTGACGGCTACTATCCGGCAAATCGGTCGTCAGTCGTTAGTCATCAGTCGCCGACGACCGAGAAGGAGGTTAATTAGCGAGTGTTGGAATTGGAGAAGCCTAAAATTGAATGTGTAAATGCAGGTGAAAATGGTACTTACGCTAAATTTATTATAGGGCCGCTGGAAAGAGGATATGGTATTACGTTAGGTAATTTTTTAAGGCGAATTTTACTTTCCTCACTTCCCGGGGCTACCGTTACCTCGGTAAAGATTGACGGTGTATTGCATGAATTTTCAATTATTCCTGGGGTTACCGAGGATGTTACCGAGCTTATTTTAAACCTAAAAACCCTTTGTTTAAAAGTTTATAGCAACGAAGAAAAGATTTTGCGTCTTGAGGAAAAGGGGGAAAAAGAAGTTAAGGCCAAAGATATTATTTGCGATGCCGATGTAGAAATTTTAAACCCGGAACTGCATCTTGCTACCCTGGCTTATAACGGGCGTCTTTTTATGGAGATGGTAGTAAACAAGGGACGGGGATATGTGTTGGCCGAAAACAATAAACGGGACGATCAGGTCATTGGGGTTATTCCAGTGGACGCTATATTTAGCCCGGTACGTAAGGTTAATTATGGCGTCGAAAATATCCGGGTAGGTCAGCGTACTGATTTTGATAAACTAATCCTGGAGATTTGGACTAACGGAACAATAAAGCCAGATGAAGCCATTAGTTTGGCGGCCAAAATTTCTGAAGAATATATCTCTTTATTTAGTGGGTATACCACCACCGTAAATACGGTAGAAGTAAAAGAGGAAAAGGAAGAAAATCCTAAGGAAAAGTATTTAGACATGAGTATTGAAGATCTGGACCTTTCTATGCGTTCTTATAATTGTTTAAAAAGAGCGGGGATAAATACCGTTAGCGAACTGCTCCAGCGTAACGACGAAGAAATGATGAAGGTGCGTAACCTAGGCAAGAAATCTTTAGAAGAGGTAATTAAAAAGCTAAATGAATTGGGTTTATCTTTACGCAAGGGTGATTGACAAAAAGGGGGAGAAAAATGGGTTATCGAAAATTAGGTCTTAATACCGGACACCGTCAAGCAATGTTAAGAAATTTAGTTACTTCCTTATTCCGGCATAAACGTATTCAAACTACGCAAGCCCGGGCCAAGGAGGTAAAAACAATTGCCGATCGCATGGTTACACTGGCCAAACAAGGGGATCTTGCGGCCAGACGTCAGGCCCTGGCTTATATTTATGATGAGCAGGTGGTCCGCTCTCTCTTTAATGATATTGTCCCGCGTTATACTGACCGTACGGGTGGCTATACCCGGATTGTTAAAACTGGACTACGAAAAGGAGATGCAGCTTCAATGGTAATTTTGGAGTTGGTTTAGTTGCTCCAAAATTTTAAAATAACCATTGCCTATGATGGTACAAATTATCATGGATTCCAGAAACAGCAAGGCACGGGTCTTAAGACTATCCAGGAAGTATTAGAAGACTGTCTTTCCCATCTGTCTGGTGAAAAAATTAAAATAATTGGGGCCGGACGTACCGATGCAGGAGTACACGCCTTAAATCAAGTAATTAATTTTACGGTTTCGAACTGGAAAATCCCTGCCGGGCGGATTGTTCCCGCCTTAAATGGTTTATTACCCGACGATATTGTTGCCTTGACTGCGGCAGAGATGCCCATACAGTTTCACGCCCGGTTTGGGGCAAAGGCTAAAACCTATGTTTATACGGTATATAATCATCCGTTACCATCACCCTTTTGGCGTTTATACAGTTATTTTGTTCCCCGGCCGTTGGATGTGGCGGCCTGTGTTGAAGCAGCCAATTTTTTAGAAGGGCAACATGACTTTGCTTCCTTTATGGCTATGGCAAACGGTACTCAACCCAAAAATACGGTCAGGACCCTTTACCGGGCCAAGGTTACCCAAAAGGATAAGTTTATTTATTTTATTTTTCAAGCGGATGGTTTTTTATACCGGATGGTACGCTTAATGTCGGGCACGTTACTGGAAGTAGGAAAAAAAAAGTTAGCCCCTCAGGAGATAATTAACATATTAAACTCCTGTGACCGCACTTTAGCCGGTCCAACTGTGCCGGCGCACGGCTTGTGTCTGGTCAAGGTAGAGTATTAAAGTTTTTAAAGTAAGCTAATAACAAAAAATATTTTTTACAAATTTTTATTTCTTGACAAGAGGGGTTTTATTTTATATGTTTTATAAATAAGAGGAGGAGCTATATTTGAAAACATATATGGCCAAAAAAGAAGAAATGAAGGAGAAGTGGTATCTTATAGACGCGGAAGGAAAAGTACTAGGGCGTATGGCGGCCGAAGCAGCTTCTCTTTTACGGGGAAAACATAGTCCTTTGTATACTCCGCATATAAGCATAGGGAGCCATGTTATTATAATCAATGCCGCTAAGGTTATTCTTACCGGCAAGAAGTTAAAAAATAAGTTTTATATCCGGCACTCAAATTATCCCGGAGGATTAAAAAAAATAAATTACGCTACTTTAATGCAAAACAGGTCAGGGCTTGTGGTTGAAAAGGCAGTTAAAGGGATGCTGCCGCATAACCGGCTAGGGGCAGCTATGGCAAAAAAACTACGCGTGTACAGCGGAGCAGAACATCCTCATGCCGCGCAAGCGCCGGAGAAATGGGAAGTGGGTACTTAAACATAGTAAGAGGGGGAAATTAATTAATTGGATCAGGTAAGGTTTTACGGTACAGGGCGGCGAAAGAATGCAGTAGCCAGGGTTTATTTGGTGCCCGGTGAAGGGAAAGTTACGATAAATAAACAAGAGGCTAAGAGCTATTTTGGGCGCAAAGTTTTAGAGGTTCTTATCCGTCAGCCCCTTGAATTAACTGGGTTAGCCGACCGGTTTAATGTTTATGCCCGGGTAAGGGGTGGGGGCTTAAGTGGCCAGGCGGGAGCGTTAAAGCAAGGCATTGCCCGGGCTATGGTTGAAGCGGAACCAAATTTAAGGGTTTTGCTTAAACGGGCCGGGTTTCTTACCCGGGATCCCCGCATGAAAGAAAGAAGAAAATACGGATTAAAAAAGGCCCGGCGGGCGCCCCAATTTTCCAAAAGATAATGAACAAGGAAGGCTAAAGTCTTCCTTTTATTTTTATTTATATATAATATATGCAACATTTAAAAAAGCTTGTCTGGCTAAAAAGAGTATGGTATAATTACGCCAATTAAAAACCTTTCAAGCTATGACCAATAAAGCTGGGGGTGAGAGGGAAAGAAAAAATTTTTTTGAGCTCAAGAAAAAAAATTTTGAGGAGGTGTTTTACTTAGTATGGTAGGAATTACGGCTTACGGTGCTTATGTACCCTTTAACCGCCTGGAGAGAAAAAAAATAGGGGAAGTTTTTGGCGAAAGGGGTATGCCGGGGGAAAAAGCAGTAGCTAATTATGATGAGGACAGTGTTACTATGGCTGCCACCGCAGCTTTGGATTGCTTGACCGGGCTTGATCCTGCAAAAATTGACGGTTTGTATTTTGCTACCACCAGCGCAACGTATAAAGAAAAACTTGCCGCCACGACCATTGCCGGAGTAGCCGATTTACGGAAAGATGTGCGTACCGCAGACTTTACCGATTCCCTGAGAGCCGGCTCTACCGCCTTGCTAGCTGCCTTAGATGCGGTAAAAGGCGGCGCCAATACTATGCTAGTTTGTATGGCTGACTGTCGCTTAGGCGGGGCTACCGGAGCATTGGAGCAAACTTTTGGTGACGGGGGAGCGGCTTTTTTAATCGGCAAAGAAGGAGTTATTGCCGAGCTAGAGGACGCTCTTTCCATATCCAGTGAATTTATAGACTACTGGCGTGACGCCAAAGATACTTTTGTCCGGAGTTGGGAAGAAAGGTTTGTGATTACGGAAGGTTATAACCGTCTGGTTAAAGAAGCGGTAGCTAGGTTACTTAAAAAAAATAATTTAACTCC
>DMDI01000018.1 GCA_003445555.1 Desulfotomaculum sp.
AACAAGGTTTAAAAACCCATAAAAAAGAAATTTTAAATTTAAACCAGGAAATAGCCAGATTATTTCGGCGGGCTTATAAATATTTATTTGCGGCAAATCTGTTTTTAGAAGAAGTGAGGTCATATTATAATGAGACCGGGACCTTAAACACGGGCAGTTTTAACCGGGCAGTGTTAGCCATGGTGCATCAAAAATTTTCCGGCAAAACACGACAAACTGATACTCCTAAGATACGCCATCTTTTTGGCACGGCAAATGCGCCTGATGGAACAATAAGCTACTTGGATGCCTTTGTCAATCATTTAAAGAAACGGTATATTAGGAATGGTGATGATGGTACCGGTAAAACAACGTTAGTCAGAAGAATCATGGAAGCTGCCCAGATGCGGGGTTTTGATGTGGAGGCTTATCACTGCGCTTTAGATCCGGACCGGATTGAACATTTGGTAATTCCGTGTTTGGATATAGCGGTGGTTAATTCGGTGGAGCCTCACTACTACAAACCCCAAAGTAGCGATACGGTGGTTGATACTATGACTTGGGTAGTAGAACTGGCTGACGAAAATATTGCCGCGGAAAGAAATATGGCGCGACAATTGTACCGGCGTTGCATGGAAGAGGCAACTGAATTTCTTGGCCGCGCTAAAAAAGCCCATGATGAAATAGAAGCTTATTATGTGCCCAATATGGACTTTACCGCGATTGAAGCCAGGCGCCAAAAAGTACTCGGGGAGGTGCTGAAACTTACGGGCAAAATTGACGGAAAGTAAAATTTAACTGTTTATCTTATCATTTGGAAATTTATTTTAGGAAAGAAGGATGAAAATTAATGCACACATTATCAGAACTTCTCCAGGATTTAACCCGGGCCAATAAAACAAAAATGCTGCTGGTGGTGTTAGACGGTTTAGGAGGTATACCCATACCTGAACTTAACGGTCAAACTGAATTAGAAGCAGCCCGTACCCCTAACCTCGACGCTTTGGCCCGGCGTTCTTCTCTTGGTTTAGTCCACCCGGTCCTTCCCGGGATTACCCCGGGAAGCAGCGCCGGGCATCTGGCCCTTTTTGGCTATGAACCTTTAGAGTGGGTAATCGGACGCGGTGTTTTAGAAGCTTTAGGTATTGGCTTCTTTTTGCAGCCCCAAGATGTAGCGGTGCGGGGTAATTTTGCCACGGTAGCTTACCAAAATGGAAATCCAGTAATAATTGACCGGCGGGCCGGCCGCCCCGCTACGACAGAAACGGCAAATATCTGCACCCACTTACAAGCTGCCATCAGCCAAATTAACGGGGTAGAAATTATTATCCGTCCGGTGAAAGAACATCGCTTTGTCGTCATCTTCCGGGGAGCAAATTTGGATGCCCGGCTGTCCGATACGGACCCCCAAAAAGAGGGGGTTGCTCCTTTATCTGTACGTTCCCTGACCCAAGCAGCAGAATCTACGGCTGAAATAGCGGCGGAATTTATCCGGCAGGCAGCCGCCGCTTTAAGAGAAGAAAAAAAAATTAACTATCCTTTGCTGCTCGGGTTTTCCCAACTGCCAAACCTGCCCTCTTTGGACAACCTATATGGCTTAAAAGCCGCGGCCATTGCGGTGTATCCCATGTACCGCGGCCTGGCTTCACTGGTGGGGATGGGGGTCCTGGATTATCCGGGTGAGACAATTGAAGCGGAATTAAATATTTTAAAGGACCACTGGTCTGATTTTGATTATTTTTTCCTTCACGTTAAAGGCTCTGATTCAAAGGGTGAAGATGGCGACTACCAGGGTAAAATGGCGGTGCTGGAGGATTTTGACCGGCAGCTTCCGCACATTTTATCTCTTAAACCTGATGTTTTGGTAATTACCGGGGATCATTCCACCCCGGCCCGGCTAAAGAGCCATAGTTGGCACCCGGTACCTTTTTTACTTCATTCATCTTTTGTCCGCTGTGACCATGACGCTTCCGGATTTAGTGAGCTTGCCTGCCGCCGGGGAAGCTTGGGGCACTTTAGGGCCGTTCATACAATGGGCTTAATGTTAGCTCACGCCGGAAGACTAGATAAATTTAGCGCCTAAATTAAAAAATAAGTATAAAACAGGAAAAGAAAAGTTTTTAGAGAAATAAATAAAATAAACCATAAAAATAAAACCGGAAAGAGAATAAAAGAGAAACAAAGATGACCTACGTGGCTAAATATGACCCGTTAAGATGCCACCGGTGCGGGGCCTGTATGGAGTTAGTTGCCTGTCCAGGAGCGGATGAAATGGTCTGTATTGGCTGTGGAGCTTGTGTAATTACTTGCCCCCACCAGGCTATTGAGTTAATAACCGGCAAAAGAGAGAAAGAAATTTTAATTTACGTAAATGATGAAGGTTTTTCAGGCTTTAAAAGATACCGGTCTAAAAAATGTTACAGTACAAACTAAAAATAGTATTATTGGTCCGTGAGGTAAATAATGAAAGTAATAGTGGCCGCGAAAAATCTTACTAAGGAATATAACGGTTTACGGGCGGTAAATAATATAAGCTTTCAAGTGCTGGAAAAAGAGTGTTTTGGTTTTTTAGGACCAAACGGAGCCGGTAAAAGCTCAACGGTAAAAATGATTTATTGTCTGTCCCCGGTTACAACTGGAAAGCTAATCGTTCTGGGAATGGATGTAAAGCAAAAGGCACGTGAGATTAAGCAAAAAATTGGCGTCGTCCCCCAGGAAAATAATTTAGACCCTGACTTAAAAGTAAACGCAAATTTAATTGTTTACGCCAGTTTTTTTGGCTTGCCGAGGAAAGAGGCAGTGAGGCAGTCCCAGTCTTTGTTAGAATTTTTTGGCTTAGAAGATAAAGCCGACGAAAGAATAGAGAGCTTGTCCGGGGGAATGAAGCGACGTTTGGTAATTGCCCGGGCTTTAATGAACAAACCGGACCTGCTTATTTTGGATGAACCAACCACCGGTTTAGACCCTCAGGCTCGTCATCTTGTCTGGCAGCGTTTACGCCGGCTTAAAATGCAGGGGGTAACTTTAATCTTAACCACCCACTATATGGATGAAGCCTACCAGCTTTGCGACCGCCTGGTAATTATGGACCAGGGAAAAATTATTGAAGAGGGCAAACCTTATGAATTAATAGCTAAACATATTGGCCGGGAAGTTTTAGAGTTAGGATGTGCCAAAGATTGCCACCAGGAAGTCTTAACCCGGGTTAACTCCCTGATTAGCGGTCATCAGGTAGTGGGAGACAATCTTTTTCTTTACCCTTACGAGGGACAAAATTTATTGGCCGTTATTCAAAAAATGTCCTTTGATTTCTCTCCTTTACTTTTGCGTCCCGCAAATTTGGAAGATGTCTACCTTAAACTAACCGGCCGCGGCTTAACTTTTAGCCCGGATTAAGAAAATTTCTAACCATACCCTCCGAACATTTCTCCCCAATTTTACCTCGTTTACCTTCAAAGAAGACTTATAAATTTTATATATTTGCTCAAACTTAAAATCTAAGGATTAATAAAATTTATTAGTTTTCAGAGGTAAATTTTAACCGGTGGGCGCAAAAAACTTTCTTATTTCTAAGCTTCAAAAAAATTACGGGTATATTTTAGGTGGCCTGGGAATGGTATTGTTTTTTTTGTTAACCACTTTATCCCAGGGTTATGGTAAAGATACGGATAATAAGGCCGTAACTACTTGGTTACTGATTGGTTATACGGTAGTTATTGACCCGGGTCACGGGGGAGCAGACCCGGGTACGGTAGGTTTTCGCGGGACCTTGGAAAAAAATATATCTTTAACCGTGGCTAAACGTTTAACTTATTTCTTTCAACAAGCCGGGGCCCATGTTTTATTAACCCGCAAATCAGACCAGGACCTTAGTGACCCCGGTTTGTTTGATTTTTATACCGTCCGTTCCCAGGACCTTTCCCGACGGGTGAATTTAGTTAATAAATATAAGGCGCAATTTTTATTAAGCATTCATTTAAATCACTTTCCCGATCCGGTAGAGTACGGGGCCCAGGTATTCTACCAGACGGGTTCGGGAGACGGAAAAAAGTTAGCGGAAGCTATTCAAAAAGAGTTAAATAATTATTTGATTGACAGCGGCAGACAGGCTCTAGCCGGGGACTTTTACCTTTGCCGTGAGACAAAAGCACCCGCAGTTATTATAGAATTAGGGTTTTTAAGTAATCCGGAAGAGGAAAGAAAATTAAATGACCCCATGTATCAGATGAAGGCGGCCTGGGCTATTTATGCCGGCGTGGTAAAATATTTAAATCTTTTAAGTTAAGATGGTGGTTAAAATGGTAAGCCAGAAACAAGGACGTATATTAATAGGGAGTATGCTAACTTTTGTTTTTATTTTTTCATTTTTAAGTTTATGGCTAAGACTAACGCCAGGAAATCCGTCGCCTATAATACCTGCTTTAGTAAAAAAAGAACCTTCCTTTGCGCCCTATTTATGGTATTTACTGTCATTTAAAAAAGAGGCGTTGGTCCCTGATTATACTCTTTTGAAAAAGCAAATTAATATATTTATCGCCCCAAAAGATAGTTATTTTGGTATTTATTTTCGTGATTTAACTTCAGGACAAGAATTTGGAATTAATGAGAATGTTCCCCTGATTGCCGCCAGTACCGTAAAACTCCCCCTGGTTTTATATATTAATACCCTTGTAAATAAAGGTAAACTTAACTGGGACGATAAAATTGCTTACCAGGAGGCCGTTGACTATGAGGAAGGTTCGGGAATTTTGCGTTATACGGCCCGTAACGGAGAGCTTTATTCGGTTAGGACACTAGCCACTTTAGCTATCGTAATCAGTGATAATATTGCTTACCGTATGTTAGTAAAACACGCGGGAAAAGAAACCCTGATTGATTTTATGAAGTATTCAGGTGGTCAAACCGTGTTTCCGGGGGGTAAAAATCTTACCACGGCCCGTGATATGTCTGTTTATGTTCAAGCAACCCTTGATTTTGTCAAGAAGGACCCTAAAAACGGAAAACGTTTACTGGACGATCTGGCTCACTCTATTTATCACGTCGGCTTACCCGGTCAAATACCGGCCCAAATA
>DMDI01000213.1 GCA_003445555.1 Desulfotomaculum sp.
AAAACGCCGGCTTGAATGGCTGCTCCTATGGCCACTCCTTCGTCCGGGTTAACCCCCTGGTTGGGCTGTTTTCCCCCGGCCAGTTCCCGCACCAGTTTTTGTACCGCGGGAATTCGGGTAGAACCGCCGACCAAAATAACCTCATCAATATCTTGTGGCGAAAGCCTGGCATCAGCCAGCGCGGCCGTTACCGGGCCCCGGCAGCGTTCAACCAGGTGGTGGGTCAGGTCCTCAAATTTAGCCCGGGTTAACTTTATGTCCAGGTGCTTTGGTCCGGTGGCGTCAGCCGTAATAAAGGGCAGGCTGATTTGTGTTTCCACCACGGCAGAAAGTTCTGTTTTAGCTTTTTCGGCGCCTTCAATTAAACGCTGCAGCGCCTGTTTATCCTGCCTTAAATCGATACCGTAGTCTTTTTTAAATTCCTCAGCCAGCCAGTCCACCACTGCCTTGTCAAAATTATCGCCCCCTAAATGGGTATCGCCGTTGGTTGATTTTACTTCAAAGACCCCGTCGCCAACTTCTAGAATGGATACGTCAAAAGTACCGCCGCCTAAGTCAAAAACCATAATGGTTTCGCTTTTTTTCTTATCCAGGCCGTAAGCCAAAGAGGCCGCCGTGGGTTCGTTAATTATGCGCAGCACATTAAGACCCGCAATTTTACCGGCGTCTTTGGTGGCCTGACGCTGAGCGTCATTAAAGTAAGCCGGTACGGTAATTATGGCGTCCGTAATTTTTTCTCCCAGGTATTTACCGGCGTCATCAACCATTTTTTTAAGAACCATGGCCGAAACTTCTTCTGGAGCGTAATTTTTATCCCGTACTTTAAAACGTACGGCGTCATTTGGACCGGATACAAGCTGATAAGTAACCAGTTTGCGTTCCTCTACCACCTCGGGGTACCGGCGCCCCATAAAGCGCTTAATAGAAAAAAGGGTTTTGTCTGGATTTAACGCGGCCTGACGCCTGGCAATTTGACCGACCAGCCTTTCCCCGTCGTCTTTAAAAGCAACTACGGAAGGGGTCACCCGGGAACCTTCCGCGTTAACAATAACGGTAGGTTTACCCCCTTCCATTACAGCAATTACCGAGTTAGTTGTCCCTAAATCAATTCCTACTGCTTTAGCCATATTTTTTAACCTCCTATCCCATTACTCTTCTTAAATAAATCTTAATCATATTTTCCCCTTTAGTTTAAAAACTATCTTGAAAACTAAACCTGTTTTTAAATTTAGCGGCAAACTAAAAATTACTTTATTTCTCCTGTTTAGCTTTATTTTACCTATTTAATATAGCTTGAGCAACTTTTTTATCTAGAAAGGGGTTTCTATATATTATAAACATTATCAATAGTATTGTCAACTTTTTTATAATATTTTTAGTAACTAAATTTTAATTATTTATTTTTAAAGATATTTTAAGCGTCTAGTATTTTTTATTTTTTTAAAACTCCTTTTCGATTACCACTATACCGTATTTATCTTCTATTTCTAAAATAATCTTAACTCCGGCCAGGTTGACGTTTTTTACCCGGGTAAGGTAACGGATACGCCGGATGAGGTTAATGTCTCCTGGGGAGTACAAACGGATATTACCCTGGGTTCGGGCAGGATTTAACAAACCAAATTCCTCGTAAATACGCAAGGTTCGTGGGTGTGTTTTGGTCAAGCGGGCGGCAACGCTAATTACGTATAAGGGTTGGTTGGTGCTTGGACTTTCCTTTTTCACTGCTAAATCATCCTTTTGCCTTTAGTTAAAAATACCCTTTGTACTTTAGTATAAAACTTAACAATAGTATTGTCAACATTATTAACTTTCGATGAGCCTATGGGATTTCGCTTGATAATCGGTATTTTATAATATAAAATTATTTTAAATGAAGAATAAATATAAGAATTAATGTTAGATATTAGGAAACAAGAATGGAAGAAAAACTCACCCCAGTGGAGAAGCTGGTATATAGCACGGTAAGGATTGAAGCCGATTTAGTTGATGGCGGCGTTAATACAGGGACAGGTTTATTTTTCGGGTTAAAGGAAAAACAAGACGGATCACACATCCCGGTTATAGTAACAAACAAGCACGTAGTAGCAGATACAGTAAGAGAACGGTTTCGGCTTACTTTAAAAAACGAATCTGGAAGCCTATTGGTAAAGAGCCACTTTGCTTTTGAGTTGGACTAGTTTCAAAAGAGGTGGGTTCCGCATCCAGATGGCAAAACTGACCTATGCGTAATGCCTATTGCACCGCTTCTTAACTTGGCAAAGAAAAAGCAGAAGGAGTTTTATTTTATTTCTCATGTCTAACAAGGTGCTGCACCGGGCAGCTTTTTCGCTACGCTTCAAAGCCGCCGGACAGTTTTATCGTTAGAAGTATATAAGGAGAAAAATAAATGGCCGTCCCGGATTATCAGAGCTTGATGTTGCCTCTTCTTCAGTTTGCGGCGGAAAAAGGAACTGAGACATCAACAAATGAGGCTATGGAAGTTTTGGCAAAGGAAATGAGCCTTTCCGATGAAGACCTCAAGGAAACGCTTCCAAGCGGTATACAGTCAACCTTTGTTAACCGCGTTGGGTGGGCATCAACGTACATGAAAAAGGCAGGGTTGCTTGAAGCAACACGTAGAGGATTTTACCAAATCACCGACCGGGGAAGAGATCTCCTTAATAAGCAGCCTAAGACTATCAATGCAAAACTTCTCAAGCAATATCCCGAGTTTCTTGAATTTATTAGGCTCAAAGGAACAAGAGATGGCAATAAGACAACCGAGCCCAAAAGAACATCTGATTTTTTAGCAGTTACTCCATCAGAGGCATTAGAATCTGCATATGAAAACCTTCGTGACGAATTGGCCGGTGAATTACTTGGCAGGCTTAAAAAAATCTCTCCATTCTTTTTCGAACGTATCGTTGTGGAACTACTTGTCAAAATGGGTTATGGTGGTTCGCGTATTGATGCGGGTAAGGCCATCGGCAGGTGTGGCGATGGTGGAGTAGATGGAATCATAAAAGAGGATAAACTCGGCCTTGATGTTGTATATATTCAGGCCAAGCGATGGGATAACAATCCGGTCGGTCGCCCAGATGTTATGCAGTTTGCAGGCGCTCTTCAGGCTCAAAGAGCAACTAAAGGCATTTTCATCACTACTTCCAGATTCACTGATGATGCTCGGAGTTATGTTTCACAGATCGGCAGCAGGATTGTTTTAATTGATGGTGAACAACTTACAAATTTGATGATTGAGCATGATGTTGGTGTATCCACTGTTTCATTGTATCCAGTCAAAAAGGTTGATAGCGATTATTTTGAAGATAGCATCTAAAAACCGCATCAACTCGAACTGGCAATTCCGCTGCGCTCTATTGCCAGCCGGTTATGCGGAGCGTTATGTCTATGAAATCGAACATGGAAATCTTAAAAAGTTCACGGCATGCAAAACTAACCGGCGACTTTGGTGAGTCACTGGTACTATACTGGCTTTCCAAATATGGTTTTGAGTGTGCCCAAGTTGATCGTACTGGGATCGATCTCATCGCGCGAAATCCGCACACCAATGAAATAATGGGTGTATCAGTCAAGAGTCGTTCCAGAAATCCTGGTAAGGAAGAGACTTATGTCAACATACCAAACGACAATTTCAAGAAGGCAGAAGAAGCATGCAAGGCTTTCGGCTGTGTCTCCTATTTCGCTATTGTCATTGATGCAGCTGATGTGATCAGGACTTTCTTAATGCAAATGTCCCATTTGCTGAAGCTTTCTCCAATGCGTCAAAGGGGTGCTGGGTGGAAAATGACTAAGGCCGCTTTAGAAAAATACTACGCTGACCCTGAGATCAAAATATTTGAACTTCGTAGTCAAACAGTGAATTGGTGGCGCAAGTAATGAAGATATAACAAGTCGCTCCACCTGACCGCAATCCTGCTGCGCTCCATAGTGGCAGGTGGGCTCTATCGTTAGGTGGTATGAACTTATCCCACTATGAAGGGAAGAAGACAAATGAAGGTTCGAGAGCTTCAGAAACGACTCAGCAAAATTGATCCGGAACTGGACGTGCTGTGCTACAGCGAAGATGAGAAGTTTTTGGTTGAAGACCGGGGATTTATTCTTTTTGATATCCTGGCTGTTAGCACAACCGAGGCAGAACAGCTTCGTCTTGACGATGGAACTCCGTGTCTTAAGTTCAATAGGGGTCCGGCATCGGAAGCCATCGCCATCTTGGAAATTACCTCGGATTTTTAGAATAATCGGGAGTACGGTTAGATGATGAATTTCATTGCCATCGACGTAGAGACAGCAAATGCGGATATGGCATCGATTTGCCAGATCGGCCTTGCGAAGTATGAAAATGGCGTACTCGCGGACGAGTGGAAAAGCTATGTCGATCCGGAAGATTACTTCGATGGCATAAATATATCCATCCACGGAATCTACGAGTCTACTGTCAAAGGCGCTCCGACATTCCCGAAATTGGCCGATACGCTGCGCTCATATCTTGAAAACTTAGTAGTGGTGTGTCACACGCACTTTGACCGGGTAGCGGTGAACCAGGCGGCCCAGCGCTACGATATCATTATACCAAAATGCACCTGGCTCGATTCGGCGCGAGTAGCCCGACGTGCTTGGACAGAGTGCGCATGGAAAGGATATGGTCTGTATAATGTTTGCAAAATGCTTGGGCATGAGTTCAAGCATCAAGATACTGGCGGGTTAAACTTACAGAAAAACTCAGTGGCTTAATTTATAAACAAGATACTGGTTAAGCGATATCCCTTCCTTTTGAGCCTCGATTACGAGGCGTTTGTGAAGAGATTTTGGAACCCTCACGATGAATTTTCCGCTGTAGTTATCATCATTCACCGTTTCGGGAATGTAGTCTCCATGTTTCAGTTTGACAGATAGCCATCCTTTCATAGCTTCACAAAGGTTCTTGCTGACCTCTTCAAAAGTATCTCCGTGGCTCTGGCAGCCATCCAATTCCAGAACTTGACCATAATAATAACTGCCGCTTTCGTCTGAGATTAAACGGATTAAAAAAGTATATGGTAAATCCATGTAATAATCGAGGCTCTTTTTTTCCATTGTCCCACAGGGGTTTTCGGCGATCATTTCCCGGTTCTTCTGAGTACGTCCTTGACGTATACAGCCTTTACCGGTTGGCTCTTTTTAATCGTAACAACATCGCCGTTTTTATTCCGGAAATGGTGATGAGAACCGTCCGACCTCAC
>DMDI01000145.1 GCA_003445555.1 Desulfotomaculum sp.
CTACTACAATGCCTAACTGAACCCCTAGTCCAGCTACTTCTTCTACTTGAGCAGCTATAGAATTTACTATGCGCGGGTCAACACCATATTCCTTGCATCCTGCCAGGGCTTCCCCACTTATTTTTAAAATTACGCGCTTATATCTTGGCTTTTCTAACATACCTAATCCCCCCGGTTATAGTAGATTAGCCCCTGACAAAATCGTTTTGGCAAAAAATTTTACCCTAAATTAACTGCCGCCTTAATCCCAACAACACAATCGTCTTGTCTTTTGGCCAATCCCTCACCAAGTTCATACCGGGCAAAACGCCGCACATTTATATTTTCCCCTAATTTGGCAATATGTTCCGTAATTAATTGCTGGACACTTATATCTGGGTTTTTAATAAACTGTTGTTCTAAAAGACAGGTCTCTTTAAAAAATTTTTCTAACCGTCCTTCTACTATTTTACCAACTATTTTTTCCGGTTTTCCTTCGTGAAGCGCCTGGGCGGTTAAAATTTCTTTTTCCCTGGCTGTTATCTCAGGAGGAACGTCTTCTCTCCGTGCATATTCAGGCCTGAACGCGGCTACCTGCATGGCCAAATCACGCACCAGAGACTGAAACTCTCTAGTCTTAGCCACAAAGTCAGTTTCACAGTTGACTTCTATTAAAACCCCAATCCGTCCTCCCCCGTGGATATACGCTTCAATTATACCCTCGGAGGCAATACGTCCTGCTTTTTTTGCCGCGGCAGCCAGACCTTTTTCCCTTAGATAATCTATTGCTTCTTCCATTTTCCCCTTTGTCTCGGTTAAGGCCCGCTTACAGTCCATCATCCCTACCCCTGTCCGGTCACGTAACTCCTTAACCATTTCTGCCGTAACTTCCGCCATTATTTTTCCTCCTTTAAAGTGCCATGTTTCACCTGAAAAATATTATCTCCTAAATAATGTATCTTCAAACAAACAGGGTACTAAATTACCTCGGCTACATCGGTAAGTTGTTCACCTTGTTTGCCTTCTAACACGGCATCAGCCATTTTACCAGTTATTACCCGTACTGCCCTAATGGCATCGTCGTTTCCCGGAATTACGTAATCAATCTCGTCAGGGTCACAATTAGTATCTACAATAGCTACAATAGGTATGCCCAGCTTACGTCCTTCGGCAATAGCAATCCGTTCTTTACGCGGGTCCACCACAAAAAGTACCCCGGGCAATTTACGCATTTTTTTAATCCCGCCTAAAAACTTCGTTAGTTTTTCCTTTTCGTGGATTAATTCAGCCATTTCTTTTTTAGGCAGAAGGTCAAGGGTACCATTTAATTCTTTTTGCTCTAATTCATATAAGCGCCCTATCCGCTTAGTAATGGTTTGAAAATTGGTTAACGTTCCTCCCAGCCAGCGGTGGTTAACATAAAACATTTCACACCGTTCGGCTTCTTCTTTAATTGATTCTTGCGCCTGCTTTTTTGTTCCTACAAAAAGAACCGTTTCCCCTTCGGCTGCTATGTCACGAATAAAATTATAAGCCTCATCTATCTTTTTTACGGTTTTTTGTAAATCAATAATGTAAATACCATTACGCGCGGTAAAAATATAGGAAGCCATTTTAGGATTCCAACGACGGGTTTGGTGTCCAAAATGAACTCCTGCCTCTAAAAGCTGCTTCATTGATACAACCGGCACTGCAATTCCACCTCCTTCCTACCAGGGTTTTCCCTCGGTTACCATCATATTTTACTAAAACCCTTCTTATCTAAGAGCACCCTTAGTAAAATCAGGTAACTTGTGAACTTAACACCAGCGTATATTTTAACATAAAAAATTACTAGAGTGCAAGGCAACTAAATAAAGAGATTTTAAAAAATTTTTTGATCGTATAAATATTAAATAATTTTCTTTAAGAAAAATATTTTTCTTAAACAGCTGAATTAAAAATTTTTATCAAAATATTTTAAATTAATATTATTTGTAGTAAAATTAAAAAATAGTTAAAAATTATAGATAAAATATTTAAGAAAGAGAATGGATATTCTTATGATTTTAGATAGTGAAAGACCGAAAAATATAAAACAATTTAACCTTCCGGCAGGAACAATTTACCTTGAAGGGCCTGCCAGCAGCGGTTACATCACTCCTCTTTTGATAAACGCTACATTAAGCAATCTTCGCAGCCCAACCCGCCAAAAAGAAGCCTTAATGCTCACCGCTAATTCACCTGAAGGAATAGTATATTTAGCCCGGCATCAAGAAGAAATTATTGGTTACGTTATGTTTCATTATCCCAGTCAGTATACCCGGTGGAACAGGCATCCCCGCATTTTAGAACTTGGGGCCGTTGAAGTGAGTTCAACCTGGCAACATCGGGGCATTGCCTCCGAATTACTAAAACTAGCTTTTGCTAATAACACCCTAGAAGAATATATTGTTATCACCACTGAATTTCACTGGCACTGGGACCTTAAAGGTACTGGTCTTAATGTCTGGTCGTATCAAAAAATGTTAATAAAACTATTTGGTAAAGTAGGCTTTAAAAAAAGGCGTACTGACGATCCGGAAATTTTAGAACATCCGGCTAATATGTTACTGGCGCGCAGCGGTAAGATGGTTAACAAAATATACCTTAAAGCTTTTGAAGAAATGATCTATCAACAATCTTTAGTAAGATAAGTTTAGCATAAATTAAGTTAAAAACTAAAAAATTTTTTTAAAGCCGGGTAAACCTGAGTTTTATCTTTAATAGTTACAATGGTAAAGTTTGGGTGCTCTACCTTTTTATAAAATGAACGCAAAGTAGTAGTATAGTAATAAGGTCCTTCTATTTCTCCGTAGCCCACCTGATTGCATATTTTTAATAGTTCGTTTATTAGCCTTACGCATAGTTCATTGTCACTGGTTAGATTATCCCCGTCAGAGAAATGAAAAGCGTAAACATTATAATCCTGCGGGTTAAAGCGCTGCCTGGTAATATCTATAGCCAGTTTATAGACTGAAGAACAGCGTGTACCACCGCTTTCACCTTTGGTAAAAAACTCTTTTTCATTTGTTTCTTTGGCTTCGGTATGATGAGTTAAAAAGACAATTTGGACATTCTGGTATTTTGTTCGCAAAAAGCGAACCATCCAGAAAAAAAAGCTGCGGGCAATATACTTTTCGTAAGTTCCCATTGAACCAGAGGTATCCATCATAGCCAGTACTACCGCGTTAGACTCGTATTTATAAGTAAGCTCCCATGTTTTATAACGTAAATCCTCCGGAATAAGAAAAGGCAACCCCTCTTTTCCTTTTAAAGCCTGACGTTTAATAGCCTCCAGAATGGTTCGCTTTCGATCTATATTGCTGCTAACCCCTTTCTTGCGAACGTCTTTAAATTCTAACGATTCAGAAGTAATTTCTGCCTTTTTTTTCTGTTTAAGGTTAGGAAGGCCTAAATCCGCAAAAATCATTTCCGCCAGTTCATCAATAGTGATTTCCGCTTCGTAATAATCTATTCCTGGTTGTTCTCCGGCTCCCGGACCATTATCACCTTTTGGTACGGCTTGACCTAACAAATCACCGACTTTACTCTTACCTTTCCCCTGACCAATATGTTTTTGTTTTCCCAGGTCAAAGCGAAAGTGGTATTCCTCCAAAGAACGGATAGGTATCTTAATAATTTTATCCCCATCAGCCATAATAATGCTTTCTTCGCTGATAAGATCCGGCAGGTTTTTCTTAATTGCTTCCTTTACTTTTTCCTGGTGTCTTTGACGGTCCAGTTCTCCCTTACGGTGCAAAGACCAATCTTCGCGTGAAATAGTATAAGACACAACTATACGCCCCCTTAGCGATTAAGCAAGCTACCTATATATTTGAGTAATTCATTGGCCCAAACGGCACAATAGCTGTATTTGTTAATCAGCCTTGCGCTGATCTCATTTAATCATTTTAAACTATAGTTGATTTAATGGTTTTTAATTAATATATTATTATATGATTAATATGATTATAATTTTATATGATTATAGGCAATTTTAACCAAAACAGAAACTTAGAAAAAATTTTCTAAGTGATCAGGTATATCCTTTAAAACTATAACTGGAGTGTACATAGTTGTTTTCCCGTTACTTTTTTATTTATGTTTTGATAAGTTTTATGTTCATCCTAATCTTTGGCATAACATCTTTCTGGTACTTTGAAAAAATGAGCCTTTTTGATGCCTTGTGGTTAACCATCGTTACCATTGCTACCGTAGTTTACGGTGATATAGTTGCCCACTCTACAGGCGGCCGGATTATGACTATTGTGCTTATTGTTGGCGGGATAGGTTTATTTTTTTATGTTATTAACAAATTAATAACGTCAGCGGTAGAATATCGTTTACCAGATGTTTGGAGGAGGAAAAGAATGATGAACGGGATTAACAATTTAAAGGAGCATATTATTGTTTGCGGCGCCGGACGGGTAGGTCAAGAAATAAGCACCCAATTAAAACACGAAGGGGTACCCTTTGTGGTTATTGAAAAAAACCCAGCCTTAACTGAAAAACTACAAGAAAAAGAGATCTTACATCTGATTGGGGACGCTACCATAGATCAAACCTTAATAACGACTGGAATACATAAGGCAAAAACAGTAATTATTACCCTTCCCGATGATACCATTAATCTTTTTGTTACCATTACCTGTAAAGACCTAAACCCTCAAGTACGTATTATTACTCGAGCCACCCATCCCGAAAGCATTTCCCGTTTAAAGCGCTCCGGAGCAAATCACGTTATCATGCCTGCCGTTATCGCGGGCAGCCGTATGGCCTTAATGGCTTTAAAACCGGCCAGCGTAGCCTTTGTCCAAAATTTGACCGAAATCACTACCGTAAATTTAGAACTAGAAGAGCTGCCAATTTACGATACTTCCCCCCTTGCTTACCAAGAAATAAAAAATTCGCGTTTGCGCGAGGATTTTAATACCCAATTGCTAGCCATAATTAGAAACGAAAAAACCGTCGTTAATCCTCAACCGGCCGAAAAAATCCTCCCGGGTGATTTGCTGATTGTTTTTGGGTCAAAGGATAATTTAAATGAATTAGAAAAATATATAATTAGCCCAAAATAAAGGTAAATTAATTGACGTTAAAAACAAAACCGTTATAATAAATTTAAGGAGAAGGTTATTAAAAAATTTAATGATATTAAATAAGGAGACTTAAATAATATGGAAAATATAGTCGTGATGCATAAAAAGCCGGAACTAAAAGACCCTTACCTGGTTGCGGCCTGGCCCGGTATAGGAAATATTGGTCTTATGGCGGTAAACTATTTAAAAAACAGACTGGAGGCAGAGGAATTTGCCGAAATAAAATCATGTCCTTACTTTTTTCCTAAAAGTATCACCATAAAAAATGGTATTTTGCAACATATGGATTTTCCCAGCCATAAATTTTATTATAAAAAAGCAGAGCAAGATTTAATACTTTTTTTAGGAGAAATGCAACCAAAGGAAGAGGAGGAAATTTATGATATTGCCAATCACGTTTTAGACGTTGGAATAGCCTTTGGATGCAAAAGGGTATACACGGCAGGGGCCGCGGTAGCCCCTATTCATCATACGCTAAAACCAAAGGTTTGGGCGGTACCTAATAATGAAAAACTAATAAACGAAGTTAAAGGAGGCGAAAATATAATTTTAATGAGCAATATGGGTGAAAAAGGAAGACAGGGCAGCATTAGCGGCTTAAATGGAGTATTGTTAGGTACGGCCAAGAGAAAGGGGCTAGATGGTATATGCCTGTTAGGTGAGATACCAATATACATAGCCCAGTTTTCCATTCCTTACCCCATGCTGTATCCAAATGCCTCTAAATCTATTCTTGAAGCATTAACCCCAAGACTTAAAGTTGAAATTGACCTGTCCCGGCTTAATAGTTTTATTACCCGTACCGAAACAGAAATTGAAAATCTGTACCAGTCCTTACCCTTGCAAATACAGGAAGAGTTGGATAAGTTAAAATATGAAACTTACGTCAAACCAACTGCTCTAGAGCCAATAACAGACGAAGAAAAAGAAAAAATCATGAAAGAAGTAGAGGAGTTCTTTAAGAAAGGAGGCAAAATTAATGATTAAAAAAACTCCTGTTTTAAGCGCGCCTTTCTTAATTGCCGGTTGGAAACCTGACGCCGGAGAAGTTGGTTGGAACGTTTTTGAGTACCTGAGTAACCAACTACAAGGTGAAGAGTTTGCTGAAATTGAACCGTTAGGCTTCTTTCCTTTAAACGAGGTTCAAATTACCAACGATTTGGTCCAATTTCCAGAAGCTAAATTTTATGCTTATGAAGAAAAAGACCTCGTCTTATTTAGAAGTTACCAACCCACTTCAAAAATCTATAAATTTTTAAATTTATTTTTAGATTTGGCCGAAAATCTTAGGGTAAAAGAAATATACACCATCGGCGGACTGATTTCTACCATTGCTCATACTAAGGAAAGAAAAATCTATACGGTGGTCAACACTCCATATTTAAAAGAAGAAATAGGGAACTATCCTTTGCAAACAAATTTAAGTCATGAAGGGCCTACTTCCATGAGTGGTTTTCTTTTATGGATGGCGATGAAAAGGTACATACCGGGCATAAGTTTTTGGGTTGACGTACCGTTTTATTTATCTGGCCGGATAGATCCAAAGGCTA
>DMDI01000197.1 GCA_003445555.1 Desulfotomaculum sp.
TGCCGAAATTATAAATCTATAATAAATAAGGGTTTACTTTATAAAACCGGGGGTAGAAAAGGGAAATTTTGCGAAAAAGCAGCCTAAGCCCAAAGGAGGAAAAGAATAATAATCAATAAAAAAAGGAGGAATTTTAATGGCTAAAATTAAGTGGTTGGGGCACGCCTGTTTTCAAATTATCTCTGCCCAAGGAAAAGTAATTATTATTGACCCCTGGCTGGAAGGCAATCCCACGGCCGCTTGTGGTGTTAACGATATAACCGCGGCCCATCTGGTTCTGGTAACCCACGACCATTTTGACCACATTGCCAACGCCGCCGATATAGTGAAAAAAACCGGGGCTATTTTAGTAGGTATGCCGGAAACCGTGGGTAAATTAAAAGGCCTGGGTGTTCCGGACGATAAAATTGTCTTTGGCGGCATGGGCATGAATATTGGCGGCACCGCGGTGGTAGACGGTATTGCCATTACCATGACCCAGGCTTACCACTCCTCGGAAACCGCAAATCCGGCCGGTTATATCATAAAACTGGAAGACGGCTGCACTATTTATCATTCTGGCGACACCTGTATCTTTTCCACCATGCAGTTGTGGGGCGAGCTTTACCCTATTGATGTAGCCCTTTTGCCCGTGGGCGGTGTGTTTACCATGGACATACCGCAGGCTGCCCGTGCCGTTAGCCTGCTCAAACCCAAAAAGGTTATCCCCATGCACTTTAAGACCTTCCCCATTTTAGTCCAGGAGGCAAAAGATTTCGTGGAACTGGTACGGCAAAGTGCCCCTGCCGTGGAAGTAATTCTGCTTAATCCCGGCCAGGAATGTGAGGTATGAGTAAAAGGCCCAAATAACTAAATAATTAAAGTTTAAATAAAAAATAAGAACAAGAGGAGGAATAAAATCGCCGTAAAAAGCCCTTTTCTACCCGCTTTACTTCCATTTTACTTTTTAGTATAACTAATCATAAATTGTAAATAATAGTCGAACAGGAAAGTCTCTTTTAAAAGGGGATGGACCATGTTCGATTTTTTTAAGTCAAAAAAGACCCAGGAAGCCGCCAGACTAGAAAGCCCGGGGGTTAAGGAGCAAGCCTGGCGCAACCAAAAACTAAAAGCCAACTTAAAAGAAAATTTAACCACCTTACATTTTATCCTGGCCGATTGCTATGACGTGGTCTTCCGGGAGTTTGACTTTGCCCAGCTCCCCGATATTCGCCTGGCCTTAATTTACGTAGACGGCCTGGCGGATAAAATCCAGGTCAGCAACTTTGTCATGCGCTCCCTTTCCCTGGAAGTACCCCCGGCCCTACCAAAAGAATATAAAATTACCAAAGCCCAGGCTTTTGATTTTATCCGCGACCGCGGCCTCTGCATTCACCAGATTGAAGAAACGGACAGTTTGGCGCGCCTTATTGACGCAATTATGTCCGGGGATACTGTTTTACTGGTTGATGGACACGCCAGGGCGATTATCAACGGTGCCCGCGGCTGGGAAGCCAGAAGCATTGAAGATTCAAAAACCGAAGCGGTGGTGCGCGGACCCCGCGAGTCTTTTGTAGAAACCATGCGCACCAATACTTCTTTGCTGCGGCGGCGGATTAAAAACCCGGCCTTAAAAATTGAAGTCAGGCCGATCGGCAAAATCACCCGTACTGATGTGGCCGTGATCTATATTAAAGGGGTGGTTTATCCCGGCCTGGTGACCGAGGTAAAGGAAAGGCTCTCCCGGATTGAGATTGACGCGGTTTTAGAATCCGGCTACCTGGAAGAATTAATTGACGATAACCCCTTATCCCCCTTTTGCACTATTAACCACACCGACCGGGTGGATAAAGTAGCGGCCATGCTCTTAGAGGGCCGGGCGGCCATCCTTACTGACGGCACCCCTTATGTGCTTACCGTACCGACCTTATTTAACGAAATTATTCAATCGCCGGAAGATTATTACCAGCGCTACTTCTTTTATTCTTTAATCAGACTTATCCGCCTCGCAGCTTTAATTATTTTTCTCACCGCGCCGGCTATCTACGTAGCTTTACTTACTTTCCACCAGGAAATGCTGCCTACGGCTCTGCTGCTCAGCATTGCCGGCCAAAGAGAAGCCGTCCCCTTTCCTGCTTTAGTGGAAGTTTTGCTGATGGACATTACTTTTGAAATCTTAAGAGAGGCCGGCATTCGCATGCCCCAGCCGGTTGGGCAGGCGGTAAGTATTGTAGGGGCAATTGTGATTGGGGAAGCTTCAGTCAGGGCGGGACTGGTGGCCCCGGCTACGGTAATTGTGGTTGCTTTAACCGGCATTGCTTCCTTTACTCTTTGCTACCCCGGAACTTTATCTTTAAGATTAATCAAGTTTCCTTTAACCATAATTGCCGCCTTTACCGGTTTATTTGGCTTAATTTGTAGTCTAATTATCTTAATAACCCACCTGACCTCTTTGCGCTCCTTTGGGATTCCTTTTTTATACCCGGTTATGCCTTTAAGTCCGGCTCAATTGAAGGATGTAGTAGTACGCGCTCCCTGGTGGGCCCTGTTAACTCGTCCCCATTTATTGGGTAAAGAAAACCCGCGCCGGATGAAAGCGGGTTTAAAACCAAAACCACCGGAAAAAAATAATTAAAAGTACAGGGGATTAAATTCTTTCTTAAAATTTAAAATTTGAAATTTTAATCCTAAAAAGGGGTGACAGATAAAATACTCGAAGGAGGTAAAATTGACGCCCGGCAAACCTTATATTTACTGGTGACCATGATTTACGCCACCTTAATTCTTTTTATTCCGCAAAACACGGTGGCTCACGCTAAACAAGATGCCTGGCTATCTTTTCTGGTCGCTTTTACCGGCGGGGTAATAATTTCTTTGGTCGTCATAAATTTAAGCTTGCGCTTTCCGGGCCAGACTTTATTTGAATATCTTCCCCTTATTTTAGGCCGCTTCCCGGGCAAGATTATTGGTTTTTTTTATGTCTGGCTGTTTATCCACTTTTGCGCTTTAGTAGACCGGGAATACTGTTCCCATATTGTAGCGGTTTTTATGCCCGAAACCCCTGGGGAAGTTTTTCTTATTCACGGTACAATTATGGCTGCGTACATTGCCTACTGTGGTTTAGAAGTATTGGCCCGCCTTAACCAGCTTTTTTTACCTCTTAACGCTGGCTTATTAACTACCCTTTTTGTTCTGGTTACCCCGGAAATGAAGGTGATCAACATTTTGCCTGTTTTTGACACCAGTTTATTATCCCTGGCCAAAAGTACCATCACTCCCCTTTCCTGGTTTGGGGAAATTGTTGCCCTGGCGGTTATAATCCCTTACCTGGCGGAACAAAAGAATATTTACCACCTGACAATTAAAGCCTTGTTTTTCGTTTTGATTTTAATTGAATTGGCCACCATAGGGGTTCTACTTGTTTTTAGCCCCACCCTTACCAGCAGTTATTTTTTTCCTGTTTTAAGCGGGACCAAAATGATTAATATTGCCAACTTTGTTGAAAGACTGGAGATAATCCCTATAGTTATTTGGGTAACCAGCGGTACGGTGAAAGCCGCTCTTTTTTTCTGGGCCGCCGCTTTAGGCAGCGCCCAGCTTTTGGGGTTAAAGGACTATCGTCCTTTACTCTTGCCTTTGGCGGTAATTGTTACCGCCTTAGGTTACCTTTTGCACCCCAGTATTATTGACCTTTTAAATTTTTTAACCCAGGCTTTTCCCTTTTATGCCCTTACCTTTGAATTTATAATCCCTTTTTTACTCTTAATAATTGTTTTAATTAAGGGACCGGGTAAAAAATGAAACAAAAACTTTTTTTAATTTTAATTTTACTTTTCATAACTATAAATATTTCCGGCTGCTGGAGTAAAAAAGAGTTAAACGAGATTGCCATTATTTTGGGTACAGGAGTAGATTACACTAAAGACAATAAAATCCAGCTTACTTACCAGTTGGCCAGACCGGCGGCTTTTGGCGGAGGCGGCATGGGAGGAGGTCCGGGCGGAGGAGCCGCGATGAATCAAAATATTACTTGGATAGTCTCAGCCACCGGGGATACAGTTTTTGACGCCCAAAGTAGATTATCCCAGCAAATTCCTCGCCACCTTTACCTGGGTCATAACGTGGTTTTAATTTTAGGCGAAAGGTTATGCCGGCACGGGGTCCTGGATGTAATTAACTTTTTCCATCGTCAGCCGCTTAGCCGGGGAACAGTATGGATTATGGCTACCCCACAGGAGGCAAAAAAAGTGCTGGAAAGCCATTCGGAACTGCAAATGACCTCTGCCCAAGCGATCGGTTTTTTAGCCAGGCTTAGAACAGGTTATGTTTTAAGATTCCGGGACTTTAGCCAGGACCTGGCCAGCCGCGGGACTAATCCGGTTCTCACCCGGGTAGAATTAAAAAGACAGGGGGTGGCGCAGGGCCCAGGTCTGGAAAAAATTCACCACCACCAGGAAATTATTATAACCGGGGCGGCTATTTTTAAGGAAGACAAACTTATAGGCTGGTTGGACTGTCAGGAGACCCAGGGTTTACGCTGGTTAAAAGGGGATATACATAAAATGGGAATTATTATACCCTCGCCAATATACCCGGATAAAAATATTTCTTTAGATGTAATAAAAGGCAATACAAAAATCGAGCCGGTCTACCAAAAAGGGAAGGTTAAATTTTACCTGGGTATAAAGGCTGAAATAGATGTAATTGAGCAACAGGACGAAGAGGATTTTACCCGGACGGAAATGATTAAGGCCGTAGAAAATATCACCGCCACTAAAATAAGGCAACGGGTAAAAATATCCTTAGACAAAGTTCAGGGGGAATATAAGGTGGATAGTTTTGGTTTTGGGGAGGCTTTCCACCGCAAGCATAAAAAGGAATGGTCAAAGCTTAAAAACCGCTGGGATGAAGAATTTGCCAACGCCCAGGTTTATCTAACGGTAAAAGTAAAGCTAAAGGATACCGGTATGCAGGGAAGAAGGGCTTCTTTAAAGAGATAAGAGGTGGTTTAAACCTTGATTTTTTTATTAAGCCTAGTTTTTTTAGGTATTATCTGCCTTGAAGTACCACCCCTGGTTAAAAATAAAAAGTGGCGGGAACTGATTGCCTTTGCCGTTTTCCTCTGGTTGGGAATGGTCCTTGCCGTTCCTTTAGTGCTGGGCTTTGATTTCCCTTCGCCAACTAAAGCCATTGAAACTATTTTTAAGCCTTTGGCCAACTGGTTAATACCTTCCTAATCACTCACGCCTGCAAGGCACAACCACCAATGAAAATAGGTGGCAATCTATTTTCGTGTTAAAATTAAATAATGTAGCTTAATTCCCTTAATTAAAGAAAATAGTTGGCTTTAATTAAAAAATAAAAGAAAATAAATTACCCGGTAAGCAGGAATAAACCAGCCGGTTAGCGAATAAATAAAAAAGATTAATTTTTCACCAAGCTAATATATTTTTAAAAAGCCCTTCCCAAAAGGAAGAGGTAAAGTTTGCTCGTTTTAATTCCACCCGTTAATTTATTTCACACCCAATTTATTAATAATTTATTAAAAGGAGGCTGGCACTAAATTATGGGTAAAAAAATCACCCTTTCCGTTATTAAAGCAGATGTTGGCAGTTACGTGGGACACTCCAATGTTTATCCGGCTCTTTTGGAAAAAGCCCAGGGCATCCTTTCGGGCAGCCCCCATTTAATTGATGCGTGCGTTACCCACGTTGGTGACGATATTAACTTAATTATGACGCACGAATTTGAACGCAACAGCGGGGAGATTCACCAGTTGGCCTGGGATACCTTTCAAGCCTGCACCGAAATAGCTAAAAAATTCAAGCTTTACGGGGCCGGGCAGGATTTACTGACCGATGCTTTTTCCGGTAACATTAAGGGACTGGGACCCGGGGTAGCCGAAATGACCATAGAAGAAAGAAGGAGCGAACCAATTATTATTTTTATGGCCGACAAAACTGAGCCCGGGGCCTGGAACCTGCCGCTGTATAAAATATTTGCCGACCCTTTTAACACCGCCGGGCTGGTTATTGACCCCAATATGCACGAGGGGTTTCGTTTTGAGGTGCGGGACTTAATTGAAAACAAAAGGGTAATCTTTTCTACCCCCGAGGAAATTTATGATTTATTGGTATTGAACGGTACGCGAGGACGCTATTGTATTAAAAGTATTTTTCATAAGCAAACGGGCGAAATCGCCGCTATTTCCAGCACCCAAAAGCTTAATTTAATGGCCGGCCGTTACGTGGGTAAAGATGACCCGGTTTTAATTGTGCGCTGCCAAAGCGGTATGCCGGCAGTAGGAGAAGTACTGGAGCCTTTTGCCAATCCCCAATTAGTTAGCGGCTGGA
>DMDI01000138.1 GCA_003445555.1 Desulfotomaculum sp.
AGACTTTGTTTTTCAAACTGTTCTTTAAGGTCATTACTTACTTCCAAATTATTCATTATTGCTTGAACAGCCTCGTTTTTTTTCCTTAATTCTTCTATTTGAAGCTCCAACTTCCGGGTTAATTGCTGCTGCTGCTTAACCAACGTATCGTTTCCCAACATAATACTCCCTATTAAAATACCAATTCCCAGGGCAAGAAAGGTAGCTACCAAAGAAGCTATGTGGTAACGTAAATTTATGATCAGGCTTTATCCACTCCTTATATTCCCAGGATAAGCCGGAAATGAATGTAAAGCAGACGGAGCAATTCCCTGGTGGTTGGGGAAATAAGCAAGATTGCACCGGCCGGCAATAAAGCCGCTAGAATAATCTGTGCTAAATAACCAATTTTAAGGCGGTTGCGGTAAAGCTTGCTTACCCCTTTAGCGTCCACAAAAATTGACCCTATCTTTAAGCGGACTAAAAATGTGCTGGCCATTCCCTTCCGGCCTTTCTCCAAAAAATCTTCCATGCTTGAATGCGTCCCTACCGCCACAATCAACTCCGCGCCTTTTTCATAAGCCAAAAGAAGAGCCACATCTTCACTGGTTCCCGGAGCCGCAAATATTTCCGCGCTTAAATCCAATTGCTCCACCCTGACCAATCCAGGAGCATGCCCATTCGGGTACGCGTGCACAATTAAGTCTGCTGCTTCTCTTAAAGCATCATCACTTACACTGTCCATATCCCCAATAATAATATCCGGACGATAACCATGTTCCCTTAAGGCATCGGCCCCGCCATCAACCCCGATTAAAATTGGTTTTACCTCATCAATGTAAGATTTAACGGCCTGTAAATCTTCTTTATAATTTTTGCCGCGGACTACCACCAAAGCGTGTCTTTTAATAAGATTTGTTTTTATATTGGGTGTGGCGTACGAACCAACTAGAAGACCTATTTCTTGCTTAGCGTATTCTAACGTATTCTCTACAAAAAGGGGTAATACTTTTTTTACATTTTGTTGGACCCGGGTCATATGCGCCTTAATTTCCAAAGCATTTAAAAGATGTCCTCCGGCAATCTGGTGTTTGTCTTTATAAATACCCTCCCCAACAATTTTTATTTCTTCACCTTCTTTAATTAAACCCATAATATCTTCACCGGCATTATCCAGTAAAACAATACCGGCTTTAACTAAAACAAGAGGTCCGGGGTTAGGATACTGATTGCTTAAAGAGGGAACAGCGTTTATAACCGCTTTCACCCGGGCAGCCACTAATGATTCTGCGGCTACTTCATCAAGTTCACTATGATGAATTACCGCAATTTCATACGGGTTAAGCCGTTTAACCAGGTCTTTTGTACGTTTGTCTACCCTGGCAATACCTTTAATTTCCATATGGTTTACTTTCAACCTATTCAGGTAGGCACATAGGTCCAAAGGTCCAAAGACACAAAGGCAAAAGAGATCTGAAGAGAATGAGTTGCTTAAGTTTCTATAAGATGTTTACAAAGCGGTATTTGGACAGGTTGTGTCCTGCATTCCGATTGTATTCCTATAAACTTTGTGCCTATGTGCCTTTGCCCCTTTGTGCCTGAGTAGTTACTAAAGCTATTTTAATTTTTTAGCCGGCTTAAGTCAAGTTTTGGGTTACTTATCCTTTTAGCTTACTTTAGCTTCAATTCTTAGCTTATCCGCAATCATGGCAATAAATTCAGAATTAGTAGGTTTGCCTCTTTCTACATTAATTGTATACCCGAAAAACTTAGTTATCATGTCTACATTTCCCCGATCCCAGGCCAACTCTATGGCGTGACGGATTGCTCTTTCTACCCGGCTAGGGGTAGTTTGGTATTTTTGGGCAATTAGAGGATACAGTTCTTTGGTTATAGCCCCCAATAAGTTTATTTCATCAATAACCATTAAAATAGCTTCCCGTAAATAATGATAACCCTTTATATGGGCTGGTACACCCATTTCATGTATTATATTGGTTACGGCCAAATCTAAATTTTTATGACGGGCCGGTGAAACGTAAGTAGTGGTACTTTTATTTACTCCTGCCGTAAGCTGCCTAATCCGGGCCGCCAAAACAGAAAAATCAAAGGGCTTAAGAATATAATAATCCGCTCCTAATTCTACCGCCCTTTGGGTAATATTTTCTTGACCAAAAGCAGTAAGCAAAAGAACTTTTGGCCGGGGGTTAAATGCTCCCGAAGCAACTTTTTCCAGTACCCCAAGACCATCCAAATGAGGCATGATAATATCCAGGATTATTATATCAGGGGTTTTTTCTTCCATAAGCTTTAATACCTCTAAGCCGTTATAGGCTGTACCGGCAAGAACAAAATCTTTTTGCTGACTAAGATAATCTTTAAGTGAATCACAAAATTCACGGTTGTCATCAGCAATAAGTACTTTAATTAAATTTTCCATTTTTTGGCCCCCTAGATTTTAATAATTATTCTTTTTTGTTGTATTAAATACCTTCGCTATTAAAATTAAATTTCCTGCTTTTTAACAAAAAAATTTTAATTATTCTCATATTTCCTTATTTCTATCTTTTTAGATATTTTTTACCTCTTCGTTACCTTATATTTTTCTTTTTTAAGCTATATTTCGTGTTTTTTCTAATTTGGTTGAGGTATTTATTGCCTTGTTTTCCCATAACATCCATTCAACTGGTATACCGTACCCGCACGTAGGGTCGTTAATAAATACATGCGTAACAGCCCCAATAAATTTT
Organism: Desulfotomaculum sp.; assembly: GCA_003445555.1. GTDB lineage: Bacteria > Bacillota > Desulfotomaculia > Desulfotomaculales > Nap2-2B > SCADC1-2-3. The sequence goes on from DMDI01000138.1 coordinate 2,730, forward strand.
CCTTCTTGAATAATGGGGCTGCCGCTCATTCCCTGAACAATTCCTCCGGTTTGTTTAAGCAATTCAGGATCGGTAACTTTAAGCATTAACCCTTTCCCGCTAGCTTTAGCATAAGGTAGTACTTGCTGTATTTCAACGGTAAACCGTCTGATCTGATTTTCTTTTACCACGGTTAGTATTTCAGCAGGACCCTTTTTAATCTGATAACTTAAAGCCACCGGTAAAGGTTTTGGGTATATTGGATTAACAAGTGGCTGCTGCAAGTAACCATATATGCCGTAATTTGAATTTTTAACTATATTTCCCGCTATATTGCCTTTAACTTGAAAATAGCCGATTTTCTCCCCTGGCTGCCCCGGTTGACCTATTCTTATTTCTAGAACGGTGGCGGCAACTATCTTTCCCCTGGCTAAATCCATTTGTTGGTTAGTGTTTAAATTATTAATAGAATGTCCAAGCGCACCAAAACTTTTACTTAACGGATCATAAAAAGTTAGGGTTCCAATACCGGCCGCACTATCTTTAATAAACAAACCAATACGGTACCGTCTGGTTTCCGGACAAAAAATAGCTTTTACTCTTAACGTAAAAATTTTTTTGTCCCGTTTAATTTCTAAGTCTATAGTTTTTCCTTTTTGGCCGCTCTGGTTAATTTCCTCCTGTATCTGCTTCTCGCTAACCGCTTCCCGGCCATTAACTTTGGTTATCAAATCGCCAATCCTGATACCGGCCTGACCGGCCGGGTCGGCTTCCCAGTCTCCGGCTTTATGGATTAAAGCCCGGCCAACTACCATTAACCCTTGCGGTTGAACCAAAATACCGATGGAATGTCCTCCAGGAACTATTGAAACCGGAGGAACAATATCGACCGCCAATTGGCGTACCGGGATCAAGCCAAACAATTTTAACCTAAGATGCAATCTGCCCGGCTTAACGGCAATAGGGGTAAGTTCGGTTAAAACAAAATTTATCTGTTTTTTCCGGTCATTTTGCCATAGAATATTTTCCCGGTCAGCACTAACTTGAACAATTAAATGGTGAAACAATTGAGTCGGGTAAACCAATTCGGGCAGAATAGAATCACCAATATTTATATGTTGCCGGTTTAGAAGGGAAAGAAAATTAGCTAAAGAAACACCCAAAACTAAAAAAAAACTTAGAAAAACTAAAAAAAGTTCTTTGGACGCTTTTTTCTTCCTCATAGGATAAGTTAATTGCCCTCCTTAAGCGATAACCATTAATCCTAAATTTAATCATCCGTTGGTAATAAATTACCGTAAAAGTAAGTATTTTATCAATAATAAAAGCTTTTCAATGTAATATTAAGATAACCTAAGATATTAACATTTATTCCGTATTTATGTGTTATTTTTAGCTGAAACGGCAATTTTTAGTAATATAAAGGCATATAAAAAGCCTTCCGCCCCCTCCCATCCCTCCCCCTTGAAGGGGGAGGGATGGGAGGGGGCGTTCAAGGTAAAAATTTTTTACTAAGCTATAACTCTATTAGCAACTAGTTAATCGTACGCAGGCAGGTAAATATTGAACACTAATTCTTGATAGTTGTTTATTAATGGTTAGTTGCGCGAATCAAAAGGGAAATTTTCGTGTTCATGTAGTTTTTGGCGGAGGAGATAAAAAAAATCGTGTTTTTTTAAGCGGATAAAACGGGCGTAAGCAGCTGCTTTTTTTACCTGGATGAGATCATGGCAATCAAGGTGAAAACCACGCTGTCCGTCTATGGTAAGCACAACTTCTTCTGGCGAAGCAAGTAAAGTTACCTCAATTGTACTTATGGCGCTTACTACCAAAGGCCTGGCCCACAAAGCATGGGGACAAATGGGAGTAAGGAGCATTAACTCGAGTTCCGGGGTAACTAAAGACCCTCCGGCGGAAAGAGAATAGGCCGTGGACCCGGTTGGGGTAGCGATGATTAAACCATCGGCCGGATATGTATTTACCTGTTCACCGTTTACTTTGGTCTGTAAAAATATAAGCCGGGCAAAAGCGCCTTTAGAAATTACGGCATCGTTAAGCGCGATGGCCTGTTCAACTACCTGATTAGCCCGGTAAACCTTTACTTCAAGCATCATTCTTTCTTCAACGTAATATTTTTTTTGAAACAATTTATCTAAAGAAACAAGCAGTTCAGGGAGTTCGATTTCCGTTAAAAAACCCAGGTGGCCTAAATTTACCCCCAGTAAAGGTACTCCTGCCGGGGCTGCCTGTCGGGCAGTGCGTAATAAAGTACCATCCCCCCCCAGCACAATTAAACAGTCAACCTCTTTAATCATTTGCTCTATCGGGTAACCGGGTTCAAAAAGACCTAACGTTTGAGCTGCCTTAGCCTCCATGACTATCCGGCAATTTTTTTCTTCTAACCAGGCCACCAATTCCCGCACCAGTTCACTTATCCGGTCTTTATTTAAATTAACTACTAATCCAATTGCCCGCAAACATTTACCTGGTTCAAAAAATTTTGTTAGACTAAAACTCTAACTATAACTTTACCCTTCAAATAATTAGGCCGGTTTTTTGACCAGGTTTTCGCCTCCTTCAGTTAAAATTTTTACTCTTTTTCATATAATACCTTGCCTAATATTTAGTTTCAAGAATAAGGTTAGCTAACCGGATAACCATAAATTTTTTTGTTGCTTTAATATCTAGTTATCAGCTAAAATTAAGAGCAGAGCAAAGCAAAGAAGAAATAAGGGGTAAATAGGAGAATAAACATGCCCGAATTCCTTGATTATTCAATTATTGACCAGCCCATGATCCTTAATTTTATTTTTTACCCTCAAAAAAGCTTTACCAAATGTCCGGCTGGGGCCTTCGATTTTTTTATCCCGGTGGACGAAAAAGTTCACGTTTCCTGCCGTTTTTACTTAAAAGATAAAAAGCTGCCTTCCTTGCTTTACTTTCACGGCAACGGAGAAGTGGTAAGCCACTACGACGAAATAGCTCCTTTTTACCACCAAATTGGGCTTAACTTGTTTGTGGCCGATTACCGGGGTTACGGGGCAAGCACGGGTACGCCTACCTTTTCCAATTTAGTTAAAGATGCCCATGCCATATTTTGGGCCTTAAAAAAAGAACTGGCCCAAGGTAATTATCACCAGGACCTTTTTATTATGGGCCGGTCTTTAGGCAGCATTTCCGCGCTGGAATTAGCTTCTTCTTACCCCACAAATCTTAAAGGATTAATTATTGAAAGCGGTTTTGCCGGCGTAATGTGCTTACTTAAATACCTGGGATTGACCATTAAAGAAGACGAAAGGTTAGCCGCTCTTGAGCAAGCGATTTTGGCTAAAGTTAAAAACATACCCGTACCCGTTTTAATTATCCACGGGGAGTACGATTCTTTGATTCCTTTAAGAGAAGGACAAAAGCTTTGGCATATTTTGACAGGTATAAATAAAAAATTAACCATTATCCCTTTTGCCAACCATAATAATATTATGTTGGTTGGTTTTAAACGGTATTTTGCCGCTCTTGGTTCTTTTGTCAGGTAAGCAGGATTTTGGCCAAAGGCTGACGGCTGATGGGCAAGCAAGATTCGTCTCCTTATTTAACTCTTACTTGCCCCATTTTATCTCTACTTCCAGTTCTATTTCGTCTTCTTTTTCTTCTAATTCTACTTCTAAGTTTAATATTTCAGGAAGGGGAGCTTCCGCAAAACCCACCATTACGCGTCCCTCACGAATTTGCTGCAGTAACCTTTCCAGGTACAAAACTAATTGTTCCTTGGGGCATTCACTTACTTTTAGCTCATTTTTCACCCTTGCCACTCCTTTATATATTTGCTATAATTACTCGGGCTATTTTATGGACTATCTTGTGTCAATTTACCCTATTTTATTCGTCCAACCTAAAGTTGTCAAGGAAATAATTAGCAGTTAAAACAAGCGCCGGGGCGTTTATTTAATAAAGGGGATTAAAATGGGCAGTGTTAAAGACTTAACCGTTCAAGAAATGCCTGTAGAAAATAAAAGTGGCCGGGGCCGGTTTCTTTTTTCTGACCGGTATTCTGTTTTTGACTGGGGGGAAAT
>DMDI01000189.1 GCA_003445555.1 Desulfotomaculum sp.
TATTATAACTTTGCAAGTATGATCAAGGGAGTGGAAATCATGTATGTTTCTAAAGTTTCACCAAGGGGTCAAATTGTAATCCCAAAGTATTTTAGGGACAGGTTGGCCATCAAGTCTTACTCAAAGGTAGTTTTTTCTGAAGATGAAGGCCGTCTGATAATAACAGTCCTTCCTGCCGACCCTATTGCCGGAGCCAGGGGAATTTTGAAAAAGGATCTTGCGCCCCTTCGCGAATTGATGAAGAAAAACAGGGAAGAAGAGATTGCTTATGAGAAAAAACATAATAGAAAATAATCCCGAAAAAGAGCAAAAAGAGCAGTATATACTGGATACATACGCGGTCTTATGCTATTTGCGAGACGAAGAGGGGGCAGATCTCGTAGCCGCCTTGCTGAAAGCCGGTAAAGAAGGTAAAATACTGCTGAACATGTCCTGGATTAATGTCGGTGAGGTTTATTACATTGTACAAAGAGAAGAGGGACAGGAAAAATCAAAGGCAATAGTAGAATTGATTAGAAGTTGGCCGGTTAATTTGGTGGAATGTACCGAGAAGATGGTTCTGGGTGCTGGTGATGTAAAAGCTAAGTATCCTCTGTCTTATGCTGATGCTTTTGCGGTTGCTTTAGCCCATGATAAGCGGGCATTTTTGTTAACCGGCGATCCTGAATTTGAAAGACTTGAAAAAAATGGAGTGGTTAACATCAAATGGTTGCCAAGAAAATAGGTGTTAGGCAATTCAATAACCTGAAAACAAGGCAAGGGCAAGGCAAGGGGACGGTTCCCTTGCCTGCTACTACTCCAAGGTTAAATTGCCCGCGCAGCGCGTACTGAGGGAGGAAATATTTTTTTATAAAAGAAATCGACTCAACTGCCAGATAGGATCTTCAGCACTAAGAGGCCGAACCGGCTCGATTTTTTTGAGGCGGATTTCATTTTCTTCGAGTTGAACTTGTAGATAATCACCTTCCTGAATATTTAATTTTTTCCTTATGTATGCGGGTATGGTCAATTGTCCTTTGGTGGTTACACGCATTAATTCGTTCCTCACCAGAGACACCTCCTACCTACAAGAAGAAATTCTTACCTTAAGTATACCATACTTTAAAAGCTGAATTAATAGTTTTTCATCTTTCGCGCACTTGCCACTTTCTCAAAATTATGCTATATTAAATGCATAGATTTTGAGAGTTGGGAGGTTTTGTCATGCCGAATATCCGTCCCATTTCGGATTTGAGAAATAACGCCAACGAGATCTCCGAGTTCTGCCGCAGAGAGCGGGAGCCGGTATTTATCACCAGGAATGGTGTGGGTGATATGGTGGTTATGAGCATAGAGTTTTATGAACGGCAGCAGGCGCTTATCGAGCTTTATGGCAAGCTGTCGGAAGCGGAAGCGGAGATTGCCGGCGGCGGGGAGGGTAAGGACTTTTTCGAGTTTGCAAAGAAGCTAAGGGCAAATGTCCATGGAAAAGTATAAGTTGCTGATTTTTCCCTCCGCTCAGCAGGATTTGCAGGATATTGTGGATTATGTCAATGAACTCTCACCGGATGCCGCGCTTAAGCTTTATGATGAAATTGTGGACGGCATCGGCTCGCTTGAACAGATGCCCTTGCGTTGTCCGTTACTCAAAAGTTCTGTGCTGCGGGCAAAAGGTTACCGCGTGCTGGTGGTGCAAAACTACCTTGTTTTTTATATCGTAAACGGTACGACAGTGGAAATACGCCGCATCCTGCATGGACGAAGGAAGTATGAGTTTCTATGGTGAGGAAAGAATTTTTATTTTGATTTGAAAAACAACTGACATCTAGTAAATTGGGAGGAAAATTTTTTTGAAAGAAGTTGACGTTTTAATTTTATAACCTTATAATGTTAATGGGGTGATGTTAATGCATAGAACCCAGATTTATCTTGCTCCTGAGCAACACGAGTCATTAAAGCAGAAAGCAGCAAAAAAAAGGGTTTCTTTGGCCCAACTGATCCGAGAAATTTTAACCGCTTATCTCAAGCAAAATGAAGGGCTAGAAAAACCTGCCAAGGAAAATTACATGGGGTTGGTAGGACTGGGGCAAAGTGGCTTAAGTGATGTTTCGGCGCGGCATAATGATTATTTGACGGAGGCATTAAAAAGTGACTATCATGGTTGATACAGGAGCCTGGTATGCTCTTGCCGATACCTCCGATACCTACCATCAGCGGGCAAAGGCTTTTTATCAACAAATTGCCGGAAATATTTCTATGCTTATTACCGATGCCATCCTGGTTGAAATATGGTTCCTCTTAGCTTCAAGATTAGGTCGAACAGCGGCGCTTACTTTTTGGGATACCTTACGTAAAACTGATATAAAAATTATTTGTCTGACTGAATTTGATCTTGAGGCGGCATGGCATACGATCAATACTTATACTGATCAAAGCTTTAGTTTTACTGATTGTACTACTTTTTCCATCATGGAGCGATTGGGAATATCTGATGTTTTTACTTTCGATCATCATTTTTTAATTTATAGATACGGTCTTCACCGGCAAAAAGCTTTCACCTGTTTACCATAAAAAGGTAATTGTTAGACCTTAGACAAGCAAGGAGGCAAGGAGCAGGCAAGGGAACCGTCCCCTTGCCTGTTGTTATATCCACTCGTAACTAGGCAGAAGAATAATTCCTTTTTCCTTTATTTTTTCCGCCACCGCCGGCTTTGCATAGTGGGTAACCAGAACCTTAACGATTTCTGCGTCCGGGAAATTTTTCTGCACCACCGCTACTTTTCTTTCTATCTGTTCTATTTTTTTCCATGCCTTGGTCAACCTTAAGTCAGATTCGCCAACGATGATTACTTCCTTACCGTTTTTTCTTCCCCGGGCAAAAAGATTGATCTCCTCACCATCAATTTCGGTGCGGATGAATTTTTCCGTTATTTCAAGGCCAAGGTTTTGAAAATAAACAGGCAAAAACCGGAAGGCCTCGTTTTCCAAAGCATAGCCCATACTTTTGGAAAGGCCGCCCAGTTGCTCTCTGGTGTCTTTTTCAACTTCGGTCAGGGATTTGATGGCCTGCGCCAGCTCTTCCATTCTCTCTTCTGTTTTTTGCTGAGCCCTAGCCAGCTCTTCCATTCTCTCTTCTGTTCTTTGCGCAATCTCAGCTAGCTTACCCACTCTTTTTTCTGTTTCTTGCTGGGCATTCGCTAACTCACCCACCCTTTTTTCTGTTCCTTGCTGGGCCCCGGCAAGTTCATTGATCTTTTCTCCGATTTGTTTTATGATTTCTTTTAATTCATTAAAATCTTTTGCTTTTACCAGTTCCTGCTGACTTTCCGCAACGGCCTTCGTCACTACTTTAACTATAGCCAGGGCTTGCTTCTCTTCAAAGACATTTCTTAATTCACTGGTTAATGCTTCCGTATTCAACATTAGAATCACCAATCCTTATTATTTCTTCGGGCAACCAGGGGCTTTATTCCTTTTCATCTTAGCAGAAAGCGCTGAAAAAGGCAATAAGCAACCTCCGCCAATAAACAACTCCGCCAGGAAACAACAATCATTTTAACTTGACCGCATCGAGTTTAAATTCCGGCTGGTATTGCAATTAAGGAATAAAATATAATATTATATTGACGGGAAACCGCCCCCTCCCTTCCCTACCCCTTCAAGGGAGAAGGAAGGGACCTAACCCTCCCCCTTCAAGGGGGAGGGTTAGGGAGGGGGCGGAACGGTAAATATTTTTAAGAAGGGATAATAAGAAAGGGACCATGCAGGAGATACTTGAGCTTTTAGAAAATGAAGCCCGGCTAAGCACTAAGGAAATTGCTTTTATGCTAAGCTTGCCTGAAGAGGAAGTTCGGCGTAAAATAAAAGAGCTGGAAGAAAATAAAACTATCCTGCGGTATTTAACCATCATTAACTGGGAGAAAGCAGGGGAGGAGAAAGTTACCGCGCTCATTGAAGTGCGCCTTACCCCTCAGCGGGATATAGGTTTTGACGCGGTAGCCGAACGGATTTACCGTTTTCCAGAGGTAAAGAGCGTTTATTTAATGTCGGGGGTTTATGACCTGGCCGTATTTGTGGAAGGACCAAGCATGAAAGAAGTGAGTAATTTTGTAGCCACCAGACTGTCTACTATTGAAGGAGTAACCAGAACGGCCACCCATTTTGTAATGAAAACTTACAAGCGGGAAGGCGTTATTTTAGAAGACCAGGAACAGGAGAGAAGGCTGGTGATTTCTCCTTGAATAAACGTGAAGGCCGGGGAGAAAAGATTAATCCGGTAGTGCAGTCTATCCCGCCCTCCGGAATTAGACGTTTTTTTGATTTGGCTACGGAAACAAAAGAGGTTATTTCTTTAGGGGTGGGGGAGCCTGATTTTGTTACTCCCTGGCATATCCGGGAGGCCTGTTTTTATTCTTTAGAAAAGGGTTATACTATGTACACTTCAAATCAGGGATTGCTTTCTTTGCGCCAGGCCATTGCCCAAGAAATATATAATAAATTTGGTGTATCTTATAACCCTAAAGATGAGCTCTTAATTACGTCCGGCGTAAGCGAAGGTCTGGATTTAGCCATCCGGGCAACCGTCTGCCCGGGGGACGAGGTGATTGTTCCTGAACCGGCTTATGTTTCTTATGTTCCCTGCATTACTTTAGCCGGGGGGCGGCCGGTAGCCTTGTCTACTACCATGGAGCAAGGTTTTTGCCCTACGGTCGAGCAGTTAGGCCGGTTAATCACTTCCCGGACCAAGTTATTAATTTTAAATTATCCCAATAATCCTACGGGGGCGGTAATAAGCAAAAAAAGGCTGCAGGAAATTGCCGCGGTAGTTTGCGAGGCCGACCTGCTGGTAATTTCGGATGAAATTTACAGTAAACTTACTTATCAAGGGGAACATACCTGCACTGCCGCTTTAAAAGGAATGAAAGAGCGAACTATTCTTTTAAACGGTTTTTCTAAAGCTTACGCCATGACCGGCTGGCGGATTGGTTATGCCTGCGGACCGGAAGAGATCATTCAACGAATGCTGTTCATGCACCAATATCTGGTAATGTGCGTCAACACCACGGCACAGGATGCCGCCACGGTTGCCCTGCAGGTCGGTCAGGAATACGTCCAGGAGATGGTCGCGGAATATGACCGCCGCCGTCATTACATCCATCAGCGCATCAAGGATATGGGCCTGCCGGTGGTCATGCCGCGCGGAGCTTTTTACATCTTCCCTGACATCACCCAGACCGGGTTGACCAGTATGGAATTCGCCGAACAGTTCCTCCAGCAGGAAAAAGTAGCCGTGGTTCCCGGCAGTGCCTTTGGCAAAGGGGGAGA
>DMDI01000261.1 GCA_003445555.1 Desulfotomaculum sp.
GTCAGTCGTCAGGAGAAAAACAAAACTTAAGAAAGGTTATTGACGACCGGCAACCGACTTAGAGCCAGGCCATACCATTTTGGACATCAGACGTCAGTCGTCAGTCGTCAGGAGAAAAACAAGACTTAATGATTAAAGTTTTACTATTCAAAATCTGGCGATTCAGATTTTCCGTCAGTTCCGGTACCAATAAGCGCTTTTCCGGTTCCCTGGACATCTGCGTAGCCGGTTGTTATAGTGTATGTATTGTTTGTTCCAGGAGCTACATCATCTCGTTTAAATTTATATTTTTTCCCCCAGGGATCTAATACGTTTTTACCGTCTGAAGAAGTACCCCTAATACCTGCCTCATCAAGTTTACAGTCTGCAGCAGTTAAATCATCATAATCCGTTCCGTTAGTTGTCCCAGGAGCAGGGTATTCCCCTTTTTCGACGTACCAACCGTCCATGGCAGCCTGCATTGTGCTGAGTTGGCCTTTAGCTTTAGCTATCCGGCTGTTTTCAATATAACCCAGGTAAAACTTAATCCCAACACCAATCAGCACGGCAATAATAATGATTACGACCATCATTTCAATCATAGTAAAGCCTTTTTCGTTACGCCATAATTTTTTTAACATCCTTTATCCTTTTTCACCCCCTTTTCGCAAAATAATTTATAATTAACCTCCCGGGGAAAAGATTATTTTTCCTTCCAGGAAGCAATCTTACAAGGTTTAAGACCGCCCGGGGGAATCTTTACCTCAGCCTCGGCATTACCAATTTCAATTATCACTCCACCTAAAAGAAACCCGGGAAGCTCCACCATTAACGCACTGCCGCTTGCTTTAGCGTATGTGCCGTCAGGGTTAGTATTTTCTTGCTCTGGACCCAAAGAAATTTTTAAAACACCAGGGAGATCAACCTTACCCTGGGTCTTTAAATCACTTAATATGCTTTTTTCACCAATAATGGGATAATTTAAGATTATATCGGCTACCGACCAGTTAAAATTAGCTTTGGCTTCCCCTGGTTTACCATTGGCTTCAGCAATTGCCTTTACCTGCAGGGCCTCGATTTTTAACGTATCCCCCAAAAGGAATATGTTAACGGATTCATCTCCGGCTATACCAGAAGAACTTACCAAAGTGCCGCTAGCAAAGTCGGGCTTTATACTGCTTTCTGTCTTTATTAAACTTACCTCAAGAATTTCAGGAAAAAGTAATACCGGCCCTAACTTTAAGGAAGCTATTCCGCTGCCGCTCTCTGCCCTTGGAGGAGTTGTGCCGGAATCAGCCCCGGCAGTCAGAGCCCCTACCGTAAGCCCTAACTGTTGAAGAACAGCGGGCAGATTTTCTGGGTTTATCCCGCCGGTTTTTTTGCCCTCGTTACCGGTGGAAGTTACGGTAAGCAGTCCTTCCAGTAAGTTACCGCCGGGTAGTTTTACTTCTAAAGGGATACCTTCGGCTTCAGCATAATGATTTGTTTCTTTACCCTCAGTATCCACTTTCACCCATGATTTTCCAGCGGTAACACCTGCTAAAACATTTGGAATTGCCCCTACGTTTAGTATTTTACTGAAGGCGTTGCCTTTGTAATGGATTGCTTGGATGATTACTTCCAGTTTCTTGGTGGCCTTTATCCCGACCGGTCCATCTTTAGGGTAATGCCCGGTAGAAGTGATTTTGTATTGGGTAGAGACTTCCTTCACATAAACACTTTCTATAACCCCGCCGGCATAATCTAAACTGTTTATCCCCGGAAAGCTTCCCAGGGCCGGGTAATAAGCCAAGGCTCTTTCAACACCGGCTTCCGCTATATAATAAGCCTTTCTCTGGTTAGTCTCGAAAACAGCGTTTTTCCTGACGGTTGTTCCCAGGGACAAAGCCGCCTCGCCAATTAAAAAGATAATGAGGGTCATCAGCAGGACTAAAACCAGGGCCGTTTGTCCCTTTTGATTTTTTACCGGAGAGAAGATTTTTTCTAAAGTTAAGGACCAAAAAGTAACATTTTTACCCCTTTTATAACTGGGCGTTTAAGGTCCCTCCTTAAAGCGATCTAATCAGCACTCTGGTTATGGCGCTAATTTCCCCACTGTTTAATCTTTTGCCTTTAATAATTATGGTTACTGTTTTTGCATTACTATCGTATTGAAATTCCAAACCCGTAACATGGCTGGCTACCGGGTTATTTCCTTCCCCGTAAACGCTTCTTTGGATTTCTTTTCCCTTAAAATCATAATAGTAACTAATTGTCTTTCCATTTAACGAAAAAGTTATCTTATCGCAGTCATTGCTTGGAATACCGTCATTATTGGTATCAATTCCTGGATTGGAATCAGAAGGTTTGTTTAGCGAGGACGCCTGTCTGATTTCCCGGCTCATTTTGCTTAGCGCAAAGCGCAAGTTCTCCTGCACCTCTATCTTCTGATTATTTTTAGCGTAGTTGAGGTAACCTTCGGCATAAACCAAAAGAACGGCGGTAACCAAAAAAGAAAAAATGGTTAGAGTAATTATTGTTTCTACCAGGGTAAAGCCTTTTTGATTATTCATTTTCTTCACCGGTTAAGCTTTTCGGTAGTTAATTCGACCTTTTTTTCGCCCTCTTTTACTTTATAAGAAACACTTACGGTAATTTTTTTCAGGTTATTTACCGGGGACTTAACCTCAATAGTATACGGATACCGGTACAACTGGTAAAAAGAAGTACTATCCGGAGTAGTATCCCAGTTTTTTTCCACTGTAGCTACTTTTGTGCTGCCATTGTAGTCAGTTACTTTTCTGACTTGCCACTGGCCTTTTCCGCCGGAAATTTTGACTTTATAACCCTGGTAAAGGTTATTGGAGTTGTTTTCGTAGCCGGCCAGCATAATAGTGCTTGTACCGCCTCCGGTGGCTTGGCCAATTTGCCAGGAGCCGCATTCGATGCTGTCTTCTTTACCGATTAGATATGTTGAATTATCATCCGGGTTTTTACCCGTATCCCAGGGAGGATCTATAGTTGCCACTCTTATATCTGTAGCATACTCTGTTATTTTCCTTACCTGACCCATCCCTGTTCCTGCTGTAAGGATAATAAGATAGTTTTTAAAATTTTTACTGCCTGTCTCATCAGCCAAAGTTATTTGGTCATTATCACCACCCTTGGCCACCCCAATTTGCCCGTAAGGCATCCCTTTTACTTCTTCCATTATTTCCTGGGCAAAATTTAAAGCCGCCACATTGTGGCGGGCTACGGCAGTATACGTATTGCTGACTTCAAAAAGATTAAACAAAGGAATGATGGCTACCCCTAAAAGCAAAATAGCCATCATTACTTCAATCAGGCTCATGCCCCTTTGGTCCTTAAAGATAGTCACAAAACTTTCCCCCGGCCCTTTTTATTTTATTCCTTATGGTATTCCCGTTCCGCCCTGAATGGCTCCGGCCATCTCAAACAGGGGCAGGTAAATAGATAAAGCAATAAACCCGACTATTATCCCCGTGACTAAAATTAAAAACGGTTCCATCAGGCTGGATAGCCTGGCCACCATGGCTTCTATTTCCTGGTCGTAAAAAACCGCCGTTTTTTCTAAAAGTTCATCCAACATTCCCGATTCCTCACCCACCGCCACCATGTTCACCACTAAGGGAGGGAAAATTTTACTTTTAAAAAGCAAAGGCGCTATTCTTCCCCCTTCTTTAATATTTTTTTCCAATTCTCTAATTTCCTTTTCCCCTAAAGTATTATCCATTACCCTTTCTACGGTCTGTAAAGACTGGATAAGGGGAACTCCACTTTTCAAAAGGGTGCTTAAGGTGCGGGTGAACCTTGAAGTCAGTGTTTTATGGGTTAAGCCTCCTATTACGGGTAACCTTAACTTTAACCGGTCTGTAAACTCTTTTCCCGGCCTCGTCCCGATTAGGTACCTTAAAATAAAGGCCAATACAACCAAACCGGGAAGCAACAAGTACCAGTATTTTGCAATAAAGGTGCTTGCCCCAATTAAAATAAGGGTAGGCAAAGGTAAACTCGCGCCTGTCTGGGTAAAAATATCCGTAAAAACAGGGACCACAAAGATCATCAAAATAATTATGGCCGTCAATGCCACCCCCCCGATAAAAAGAGGGTAGGTCATGGCCGATTTGATTTTTTCCCTTAAGGTATATTCTTTTTCAAAATGAAGGGCCAGACGGTGCAAGGCCTGGTCAAGGGTACCGCTGACTTCCCCGGCGGCAATCATGTTGATAAATATCTCCGGGACAACATCTCCCTGACTTTTAAAAGCTTCGCTCAGGTTCTGGCCCCTTTTTACCCCGTCTTCTACTTCCTCTATGACCCGGCGCAGGCCTTTGCTTTCCGATTGTTGCCCTAAAACATCAAGACATTTGATTAAAGGAAGGCCGGCTTCCTGCATCGTGGCAAACTGGCGGCAAAAAGGGGCCATGTCTTTAAGTTTAATTTTTCTCCGGAAAAAATCAGCTAAAGAAAACCTGGAGACCGGCGCAGTTTTTATTTCCACCACAAAAATTTTCCTTGCCCGTAAAAGGTTAACAACAGCCCTTTGGTTTTCCGCTTTTAATTTACCCCTGACTAACTCACCGGAAACACGGCGGCCTTTATAAAAATAACTTTCTGGCATAGTATCCCTCTTTAATAAAGAATCTGGAAGCAGGTTTGCGTGACTTATTCTCCTTCGTGAAAAGTAACCCGCATTACCTCACCAACCGTAGTAACACCCTGGTAAATCTTATTTAACGCATCCCCCTTTAGGCCGGTCATTCCCTGTTGATAAGCCACCTTCCGTAATTCATCACTGGATGCCCTTGCCATCACCAACTCCTTTAATTCATTGGTTAAGGTAAAGACCTCCGCCAGAGCAATTCGGCCCCGGTACCCGGTATAACTGCAAAATGAGCAGCCGTGACCTTTATATAACAAGGCGGGCATTTTTTCTTCTTTTTCTCTGG
>DMDI01000061.1:0-11957 GCA_003445555.1 Desulfotomaculum sp.
ACAATCATTTTTACCTGTACACAAAGAAAAATAAATTGGGGCATTTATTAAATATTTAAATAGTAGGGGCGAAATATTTTTCGCCCAGTGGAGGCGAAATATTTTTCGCCCCTACTATAATAAACAAAAAGGAGCGATAGACTTTGCCGCACACTTTTGAAGGTAATTTAATAGGTCAGGGTTTACGTTTTGGTTTAGTGGTAAGCCGTTTTAACGAATTTATAACCCATCGCCTGCTTTCCGGCGCTTTGGACGCTTTATACCGGCACGGGGTAAGAGAACAGGATATTGAAGTTGCCTGGGTACCAGGTGCTTTTGAAATTCCCCTTTTAGCCCGTCAATTAATCACCACCCAAAGATTTGACGCCATTATTTGCTTAGGGGTGGTAATTCGAGGAGCCACCCCTCATTTTGAATATATAGCCGCTGAAGCAGCTAAGGGAGTGGCCAAGGTGAGTCTGGAAAGCGGTGTTCCCGTTATTTTTGGCGTTGTCACTGCCGATACCATAGAGCAAGCTATTGAGAGAGCCGGTACCAAAGCGGGAAACAAGGGCTGGAACGCGGCCATGAACGCTATTGAAATGTCTAACTTAATAAAAAATATTGCGGGGTAAAAAAGAGCGTAAACAACAGGTGGCTTTTCCGTAGGGGCGTTAAATATAATGCCCCTACGGGGGGAAAGGAAGAAAAAGTGCTTAAACCTTTAAGCGGCTTAAAAGAAATAACTGATTATCGCATATCTCCGCAAAGAATATTTTTTTCCGCCGAACACCATGAAATCATGGCCGGCTGGACTACCGATGTTTATTTTGTAAAAACGGTCGAATTATTAAAAGAAATCGGATTAGCCGACACTCCCGTGGTAGCGGAAGTTTTTGCCAATCGCCCCGGACTATTAGCCGGCCTGCCCGAAGTGAAAAATCTTTTAGTCCCCGCTCAGGTAGAGGTTTGGGCCTTGCCGGAAGGAGAGTATTTTCAAGAAAAAGAAGTGGTTTTGCGTATAGCCGGCCCGTACGAAAAATTTGGGATTTACGAGACCGTTATCCTGGGAATCTTGGCCCAATCCAGCGGGTGGGCTACGGCCGCCCGAAAATGCAGAGAGGCGGCCGTAAATAAAAGAGTTATTTGTTTTGGGGCGCGGCATATTCACCCTGCCGTTGCGCCGGTAATGGAACGGGCGGCGATTATAGGAGGAGCAGACGGGGCCAGTTGCATTTTAGGGGCTAAGTTAATGAACCTGGAGCCAACGGGTACAGTTCCCCACGCGGCCATTCTAATTGTGGGCGATACCGTGGAAGTAGCCCGGGTTTATCAACGGACTACGCCTCCCGGCTCTCCGGTAATAATCCTGGTGGACACCTTTAAGGACGAAGCAGAAGAAACTTTACGGGTGGCTTTAGCCTTAAAAGAAAAATTAAATGGAGTGAGACTGGATACCCCGGGTGAACGCGGAGGCGTAACTCCCGACTTAGTACGGGAAGTACGCGCCCGTTTAGATCAGGCCGGTTTTAAACACGTTCAAATTTTAGTGAGCGGGGGCATATCTGCCGAACGTATTCCCGCCTTAATTGAGGCCGGAGCAGATTCTTTTGGGGTAGGAAGTTACATTTCCCGGGCTACACCCATTGACATGACCATGGACCTTAAAGAAATTAACGGAAAACCCATTGCTAAACGAGGCCGCATTCCCGGTATTACCCCAACCAGGCGTTTAAAGCATATTTTGTAAACATTTAGGGCGAAAAATTTTTCGCCCCTACTCTTATTTATTAACTATAGTTATAGGGCAGGGGTGAAAAATTTTTCGCCCTTAAATAGCCCGCTTGACTTTGCCGCTCCTCAAACACCGGGTACAAACAAGAGTTCTTTTGGGCGTCTTTTCGTTAACCAAGATTTTTACCCGCTGCAAATTAGGGGACCATGTTTTTTTTGTCCGGATATGAGAGTGGCTAACCTGCATTCCTACCGTCACTCCCTTACCACAAACAGCACACTTTCTGGCCATTCAAGCCACCTCCTTTTCTATCCTGGCAAAACTCTTTTAAATTGAAACTTTATTTTAAATTTTAAGAACATCAGGCTACATTTTATCAAAAAATATCTTACTTTGTAAAGGGATTTTTGGAGCGACCCGGATCAAGGAATAGAATTTACCCTTAAAAAAGAAAAAAAGGACAAAATATCATAAAACAAAACAGTATTAGATTAAAATAGCTAAAAATGAAAGTTTTTTAAGGGTAAAATGTTCTAGACATAAACATTTTAATAATGTCCATACTAAAAATAAGATAAAAACAAGGAGGTGAAAAAAGATGGCGTTAGGTCAAAAACGAAACACCTTGCTCTTTCCTCAGGCTAATACGGCCATGGAGCAATTTAAATGGGAAACGGCCCAGGAACTAGGTATTCAGGTCCCGCAAAGCGGCTATATGGGCGATTTGCCTTCACGGGTAAACGGTTCTATAGGCGGCAACATGGTTAGAAAAATGATCGCCGCTTACGAACAAAGCCTGGCTTCCGGTGCTAAGCCGCCTACACCTCAAGTGACCAATATTAAGACTACCCCTTAAGTAAAAAATAAAACCGGTTAAAGGACGGGAACTTTTAAGGACTAAAGATTAAAGATATTAGTTCCCGTCCTTTTAGCCTTTTAACGGCTCCCGGTAAGATCAAGAGTTTAGTTGCTCGTTGCTCAATGTAAATAATAATTATAATCTTCCGGTTGCAAACCCGGGTGTAAGGCTAAAGAAATTCCCTGCGCTATTATTCTGGCCGTTCTGTTTATAAGAGTATCAATTTCCTTGGGGGTAACGGTTAAATTTCCCCCAAAAGGAGCCAGTACTTTCATAATAACCTCACGGGAAAAATTTGGCTGTAAGTTGGAAGACAACTGATAGAGATTTGCTTTGCTTTTCAAATGAGCCAGTAAAGCTTCAATAGTATCCTGGCAAATCACGGCCGCGTGAACTACGGTAGGCACGCCAATAGCAATTACCGGAACGCCAAGTGTTTCCTGGTTAAGTCCAACCCGTTGGTTGCCAATTCCTGAACCTGGAGTAATACCCGTATCGGCAATTTGAATAGTACTGACAATTCTGGCCACACTGCGCGCCGCCAGAGAATCTATAACTATAACCATTTGGGGGTTTGTTTTTTCTACTACTCCTTTAATTATTTCCGCGGTTTCAATACCTGTAAGGCCAAGAACTCCGGGAGATAAGGCACTTACCGAACGCATGCCTTTTTTAACCTCGCCGGGAGCATAATTAAACAAGTGTCTGGTAACCAGGCTTGATTCAATAACCTTTGAGCCTAAAGCATCAGGAGTAGCGTACCGGTTGCCCAGGCCAATGAGTAAAATATTACCGTAATCTGGTACTTTTATAAATTGTTTAAACTGTTTGGCCAAAATTTCACTTATATTAGTATGAACAGACGGATTGTTTTCTTTAATTAAGGGAGCTTCAATAGTAATATACACTCCGCAAGGTTTACCCATCATCACTTCGGCTGCTTTATCTAAAATTTTAACTATAGTAACTTCGGTATGTTCATACCCTTCTTTTTTTACTTCTACACCCGGTATTTCTTGCCCTGTATCACCCCGGACAACTTCATGCGCTTCTAAAGCTAAATCCAAGTTGAGTCCAAAATCACGCCAAAAATCCAAGAGCAAAGTAAACACCCCCTTTTACGTAAATATAGTTTTCCCAATTTAAATCAAATATACATTTTTAATGATTAAAAATCGCTTTTTTTTACTTCGTATGCTATAATACTGCTAAAATCTTGCCGGAAGAAGAGTAGTATTATTATTGCGGGTTATTGCCGGAACAGCCAAAAAGAGACGATTAAATGCGCCCCGCGGTTGGTCCGGCCGGGCTACTGCCGACCGGGTAAAGGAAGCTCTTTTTAATATTTTAGGCGAAAATATTATAGAGGCTTGTTTTCTTGACCTTTACGCGGGAATTGGCAACGTCGGGATTGAGGCCCTCAGCAGAGGGGCGGCAGAGGCGGTTTTTGTCGAAAAAGAACCCCGGGCCAGCCAGGCTATTTTAAAAAATCTGGACCACACCGGTTTGGGCGATAAGGCAATTGTATTAACTCAGGAAGTGGACGTAGCTTTACGGTGGTTGAGGAAAAATAAGCGGTCATTTGATTTAATTTTCTTAGACCCACCGTACCAAAATAATTTAGAAGTATTTACGGTAGAGTTAATTATACGCTATAATTTAATGGCAGGGGGAGGATTGGTAATTATAGAAAGCAGTAAGCGAGTGGTTTTACCGGTGAAGATAGATGGTTTAGTATTGACGCGTCAGGAAAAATATAGCGATACTCTTTTATCTTTTTACGTCTAAACCAGGATAAGGAGGTTATTATTTGCGGATCGCAGTTTACCCAGGCAGCTTTGATCCTTTAACTAATGGTCATATAGACGTGGTTGAACGGGCAGTCAAGCTTTTTGACCTTTTAATTGTAGCTATTTCCAGGAACGCGAGCAAAAAGCCGCTTTTTACCGTTGCCGAAAGGCTAGACATACTCGATCAGGTACTCCGTCCTTTTAATAATGTACAGGTAGATTCATTTGAGGGTCTTACGGTTAATTACGCCAAGTCTAAAAATGCCCAGGCTATTATTAGGGGGTTAAGGGCGGTATCAGACTTTGAAAATGAATTTATGATGGCTTTAATAAATAAAAAATTAACGCCTGACATAGAAACAATTTTTTTAACTACCCGCGCCGAATTTGCTTTTATCAGTTCCAGTGCCGTAAAAGAAGCCGCTTTTTTTGGCGGTTGTGTTCAAGAATTAGTTCCCCAGTACGTAATGGATAAATTATTTCAAAAATATCACGAAATCAAAGCCGCCGGACAGGAGGGATGGTAATGGAAATGTACAGTATCCTTAACGAGCTAGAAGAACTTATCGGAAACAGCCCCAAGATACCTTTTACCAAAAGACTGATCGTGGACGAAGATAAATTTTTAGACTATATAGACCGTATTCGGGCTTCTTTACCCGAAGAAATGCGTCAGGCCAAATGGGTAGTTCAAGAACGCGAAAAAGTTATTGAAGGCTCTAAAAAAGAAGCGGAACGCATTATTGAAAACGCCCAAAAAGAACTGGAAAGAAGGGCGGATGAAAACGAGATCGTTCAACAGGCTAAAGTTTCCGCAAATGAAATTTTACAAAAAGCCGAAGGAATAGCTAATGAAATTAAGCAGGGGGCGCGTGTTTACGCTGATGAAACCCTCCAAAAACTAGAAGAGGAATTAAACAAAGTTATTAAGGAAGTTAAAAACGGCCGGGAAGAACTAAAAGCCCTTAAAAAACACGCTAAGTAGCTGTTTTTTTGTTTTCTTTATTTTTCTAATAATAAAGTCAAAACTTCTAAGACTTCAAGAGAGGAATTTAATTTAAATTTGGCCGCACTGACCCGAGTTCGAGGACTAACCAAGATACTCAGACCCTCTTTTAATGCCCGAAAGGCATCTTCATCAGTTGTATCATCGCCATAATATACCGCTAAAGAATGAGGGTAAAGCTGTTGCAGGTAATTTACTGCTTTCCCTTTATGTATGTCCAGCGGCCGGATTTCTAGAACTTTTTTACCCGGTAGTATATTCAAGCCATGTTTTTGAATTATAGGCTTACTTAGTTCAATAAATTTATTTAAAGCACCCTTTGCCATTGACGGCCCGGCTAAGCGATAATGAATGGCCAGGGAATAACCTTTATTTTCGAGCAAAAAGCCGTCTTTATCATTCAAGCAACATCTTGCCAATTGTTCCAATTCATTTATTATTTTGGTTATGTGTTTATGGTCTAATAAATGGGTTACTTCCCCGTACGGAGACATAACCTCTATACCGTGACCACCAATTAAAAATATTCCCGGCACAGGAAGTAAATTGGTCAAATCGGATAATGTGCGGCCGCTAATTACCGCCACCTTATACTGAGGTCGCCCGCCTAATTTTTTTAAAATACGCAAAAGTTCCGCCGCCGGCCGTGCCTGAGCCGGTGTGGGTGCTAACGGAACTAAAGTACCGTCGTAGTCTAACATTAAAAGAACTTGACCGGCGTTAAAAAGACGTTTGGCCAGAGCAGTTGGCGTAATTCTGGTTAATGTATCCGTAAGTAAGCTATTAAGCATTTGGACTTATAATTTAACGTTGGCCGTACGGGAAATAACCTGACCCGGCAGCGCCTTTCGAATGCCGGGCAACGATACCTGAGATGTGGAAAAAGCCCCCAGGTTATGCTGCCACCACCAACGTAAATCATGAGTTTTAATTTTAGCGCGTAAAATCCTTAAACGTTGGATCTGTTCAGCTAAAGGCATTTCCAGGGCATTTTTTATTTGAACGGCTAAATCGGCTAAATGATAAGGGTTGATAATCAAAGCTTCTTTTAGTTCCTCTGCCGCTCCGGCAAAAGAACTTAAAATTAAAACTCCGCGGTTGTCTAAACGGGAAGCAATAAATTCTTTGGCGATTAAATTAAGGCCGTCACGCAAAGCGGTCACCAGCAATACATCGGCGGCTAAATAATGAGCTACCAATTCTTGCTCATTTAAAGAGCGATAAAGGTAACGTATCGGCAAAGCTTGATACCCCTCATAAAAACCATTAATTTTACTTATTGTACCTTCTACCTCTTCTTTTAATTGCTTATAGGCCCCCAAATCATCCCGGCTAGGCACGGCCACCTGAAGCAAAGTCACCCTTCCCCGGTACTCCGGGTTTTGGGCTAAAAAAATCTCCAAAGCTTTTATTCTTTCTAAAATACCTTTAGTATAATCAAGGCGGTCAATACCTAAAAGCACAAACTCCGCCCCTAAAGAGCTTTTTATTTTTTCCGCTTGAGCTTGAACCTTTGGGTCGGCGGCCAGTTTCTCAAAACGAGACCAGTTAACGCCAATGGGCAAGGCCTGAACCTTAATTTTTCTTTTTTCAAAAAATAGCTCATTTTGTTTTTGATAAAACTTACCCGGAAAATAATGAAAAACACAGGCTAAAAAGTTATTCACATAACTCTGGGTATGGAAGGCAATAAAATCACAGCCCAATAACCCAAATAACAACTGGCGACCCCAGGGCAGCACCCGGTATATATCTAAGGGAGGAAAGGGAATATGCCAGAAAAAGTTTACCTTTGCCTGACAATGATAACGTTTTACTAACTGCGGAAGCAGGGTAAGGTGATAGTCATGAACCCATAAAAAATCTTTATTTTTGGTTACCTGTGCGGTAACCCGGGCAAACTTATGATTAACCTGCCGGTAAGCCAACCAAAATTCTTGATCAAAAAAGCACTTGTCCAGCATCTGGTGTGATAAGGGCCAAAGACAACTATTGGCAAAACCATGATAATACAAATTATATTCTTTTTCCGTAAGCAGTACTTCTTGTACTTGATAGGGCAAGGCCGCTGACGAGCTTGCCGGCACCGTTAATCTTATGCCCTGACTTACACCATTATTTTCCCCTAAACGGCCCCCCCAGGCAATCCACATCCCGCTGTTTAAAAAGAGTACCGGCTCTACTGCTGAAGCCAGGCCGCTAACTGTCCGGATGGTGTTTATTTTACCGTTATTTTCCTGGAATACGTATGCCCCCCGGTTAGAAACTATCACCAGGTTATTACTCAAAGCGTTGTACATATTTCCCCCCCCTTTTTATGCAACCACTTTAAAATCGATAACAAGTTGTCAGTTAAATTATAAAAAAACCACTTTTTTATAGCTATAACTACCCATACCTAGTATAATTTTACACCCGCTCCTCTCGTATTAACTTTATAAATTTTACAATATATATATAAAGTTGTCAACAGGAAAAGAAAATAAAACCACCTGCCAACATTATTAATGATTAATGGCGTTTAGCTCTTTTGAAAACTGACCCGAAACTGCCCCCAGAACAATTATAAAAGGATATATAAAAGAAAAGAAGACTGTAAACCAGTAATATAACGGTGTTCCCAACCATCTTAAAGGGGGCAAAAAAGGAAAGAGAGAAGCCAGGGTAGTATGCCAAACCTGGAGGAGAAAATCAAATGTTTCAAAAACAGTTAACGAATAAGAAGCTCCGGTTAAAATTCCAATTAAAATCATTAAGGAAAGAAAAATGGCCGGTAACTGACTGAAGACACCGTAATAAAGAGCAAAAACAACTGCTCTGTTTTTTTTCCTGGTTAACCAAAACCCCCCGAAGAAGAGCAGCATTCCGTAAACAAACAAAGGGGCCGGGGAAATAATTCTATACCGCAGGAAAATAAAAGTTAAAAAAATAAAACTAAAATGAAGAAATACAAAAAAAAGAATAAATTTTAGACCTGAAAATTTTTTAATAGAAGAGTTCATCATCAATATGCTACCTTCCGGTAAAATAAATAACCTGTACCCGGGGACTAAACCAAAAAGAGTCGGGAAGCACCCAGTAACTGTTTAAGGCATCAAGATCAATGCCCTGGTCTAAATAAGCCCGCCATAAGAGTTTGCTGCAATACCAAAGCCGGTCTTCTTCTTTTGGGGCCAGGATAAAAAAGGGTTTACCTATTTGGGTAAGGGCGTAGTCAACGGCCGCCTTTTTTTGGCCGGGTCTGGCTTTAACCCGCAGAATGGCAGCCCGGTCATAATAATTTTGATAGGTTTTAACTTCTGCCAGATAAACACCGGTACTGATGTACATATCTACCACCTGGTTGTTTCCTACGTATAACCCGGCATGGGTAAAAAAACCGTAAGAGCTTCCAGGGTTGCCTCCCAGCAAAATATCACCGGGTTGAAGGAGGGATAAATCAAGGTGGTTGGGCTTTCCTCCAAATTTGCCGCTTCCCAGTTCTCCCCGTCCCGCGGCGGCTAAAGCAAGCACCATCAAAGGAGGATATTCACCTTTGGCTTGATAACAGGCCTCTTTTATTTGGGCTATTTTTAAAGAAAATAATATGAGGCCGCTTAATAAGATAATTATAATTGTTATAATGGCCGCCCGCCGCAAGACCATACCATTTTTCCTCTATGTTTTTTGTTTCCTGTTTGCTTTATAGTTTTATACATATTATAACTAAAAATGTGCATGATATTATTTAGAAATTATTATTAAGACAATTTTTCAAAAAATAAAGCAAAAGGGGAAAAATAAATGGATATGCCGCAAGTTAATAAAATCAGCGCTAATTGGGAAGGATGGAAGAATTTTATGGGCCAAGCCGTAGAATTTGCCACTGAACTGGGAGTTTCATCCGACCAGATTACCAACTTAGCCCATAAGGTAGGTAACATTTTAGCGGAAAACGTTTATCCTTCTGCACCCGAGCAAAAAGTACTAAAAGATTTATGGATGCAAGCCGACGACCACGAAAAACAAACTCTGGCAAACTTGGTAACCAGGCTGGTTTCAGCAAAATAGAGCCTGACCTGCAAGCCTGCCTATCAGGCTTGCAGGCAGATAATCTATCAGAGGAAGAAAAACCTGACCGCCTGCCAGACAAGCGGGCCAGCAGGCACGATAGCAGTAACATGGTAAATAATTTAACCGCCTGCCAAACAGGCGGGGCGCAGAGGCGCCAAGGTCACCT
The DNA here is from genome assembly GCA_003445555.1 of Desulfotomaculum sp. Classification (GTDB taxonomy): domain Bacteria; phylum Bacillota; class Desulfotomaculia; order Desulfotomaculales; family Nap2-2B; genus SCADC1-2-3. The sequence continues at coordinate 9,589 of DMDI01000061.1, forward strand.
TCATCCGCCACAATCTTTATGCCTTTGCGCTTATGTGCCTTTGTGCCTCTTTGCCTTCAGGGCGAACTAATTTTACGTAACCGGAACAAACAAAAAATAAACCGGCAGGCTTGAAGCACAGGGAGGCATAAAAATAAATTCACCTTCATCATCTTTTTCTATTACCCCAAGCATAGCGGCCGTATCCTTTGGTTTTAAAAAACGTTCCTGTTCCAGGGGAACTAAAAATACCTTTTGGTCTTTTCCTTTTACCGCCCCGCTAAAAATTCCCCCCCTGGGGTTTAAGAAAACACCTACCGCTGAATCGGCCCGCACTCTAATTTTATATATCACCCCGTAATTACCTTTATTTGTTTCCGCCAGGTTATAGTTAAGAGCATCAACTCCAACCAGATACTTATCTTTCTCGCCGTCAGCAATAACCAGTTTCTTACTCTCATTACCGCTAAAAACAACGGACAACTGGCGGTTTGCCTTGGAAAAAGTCCCTCGCCCGTGCATATCTCTTTCTAAAGCTGGTAGTAAAAGAAGCCTCTCTAATTTAATTTCTTCCCCTGAAACTATCAGGCCCGCCTGTCTATCAGGCGGCAGTTCGTTTACCATATTGCCACTATCCTCACCTGCCCGCCCGACGAGCACAGCGGCAAAAATAAAGGTCAACGGCTCTTTTGTTTCTAAGTCAATTAACCCCGCTATGCTTTGCTCAGAAAACATTATGGTTCCTTGACTATCGTTTAAAGCAATTATTTGACCGGGAGCTATTTCTAGCCAATCTTCCGTTGCGCTGTTTAAATAACGGGCCACTCCCCGGCCCCCTACTCCCAAATCATCTACTGCCGGTCCGCTATAACCCTTTTTCAAAATTTTTAATTTGACCGGCCAGGCATTTTCGTTATAAACCAGGGCGTAAACGCTTATTTTTTCAGAGCAGCCGTTCTTGTGGTGGTACAATAAACGAACCATACCTTCAGCTTTATCCTGATATAAAATTCCGGGCTGCTTAATTACCTCGGGACTGTTGCTGCGAAGAAGAGTTACATCTTCCTCCTGGCGACTGCTTACTTCTACCTCGGGAAAATTCAGGGGGTTATTGGCCGGGTCAAGGTTAACCACATCACCGGGTAAAGGATTTTGCAGGTGGTAATTTAATTCTGAACAGAGCACTTCATCGGTAACCTTAATAAAAAGTTCATAAGGCTCGCTCCAGTTTCCTTTTTCATCTTTTACGCGCAAACTTACTTTATGCTCCCCAGGGGTGAAAAAAGCCCTCTTTTTTCCCTGCCACTGGTAAGTCAAAATTAAGTCGCCGTCCGGGTCAAAACTTGTATCCAGGTAATTAACTGTTTCCCCTTGTTTTACCACTTGTTTATCCACGCTAAAATTGGCTACGGGAGGTAAATTGGGGGGAATGATTTCTTCCGGTGGTAAAGGGGCCTTTTCGGTATAGGTAATTACAATATTTTTTTCCGCCGGAACATAATTAACTTCGGCTCCAAAAAAATTAGCTATATTTTTGAGCGGAACAAGGACTACCCCTTTTATATTTTCCGGAGCGCACGTTAAAAAGAAAGGGGTCTGACCGTTTACCCGGCCCTCTTTTTTACCGGGCCATAAAGTTAATTTTTTATCCTGGCGGGAAATTAAAATTTCTCCTTTTTGCCATTTTACGTTTGCCCCCAAGGTTTCACTAAAAAAACGCAGGGGAACCATGGTGATTCCTTTTTTAAGGTAAACTTTTTCTCTTAAGGAAACTTTTTCTTCATTGACCAAAGCAAAATCCTGTCCCGGCCGAAGGGAAATAAAAATAGTCTTATTTTCTTCGGTGGCATACGTTAAAGCAAAACCCGGTATTATACAAAATAAAGCGATAACGAATCCAACAAAAATTACCTTAAAGAAAAACAGGCGCATAAAAAATAACCCCCTTAAATTTAGCTTTTATCTGTCAGCGCCCCCTCCCTAACCCTCCCCCTTGAAGGGGGAGGTTAGGTGGGGGTGAAACTGGTCTGCTGCTTTCATTCTTTATAAATATAGACGTCCGGAAAGAACAAAAAGTTCCCTTAAATTTATTAAAATTTATTGAATAACTACTAACAATCTTTTAAATCATTCAAAGCTCGGGTCACCTGGTCAGGTTTTGGAGCTACCCCGTGCCAGTCCACCTGGTTTTCCATAAAGGAAACTCCTTTACCTTTTATAGTTTTGGCAATAACCATCTGGGGTTGTCTTTTAACCTGTTTCGCCAACTCGGTCGCCTGAATAATCTGCGGTATACTGTGTCCGTCAATAATCTGAACATCCCAGCCGAAAGCCTTCCATTTGTCAGCGACAGGCTCCACGGACATTACCTCACGCACCGGCCCGTCGAT
>DMDI01000061.1:12103-12822 GCA_003445555.1 Desulfotomaculum sp.
TCCTGGATTTCACCATCGCCCAGCAAAACATAAACCCGGTAATCCCGCTTATCCAATTTTCCGGCTAAAGCCATCCCGTTAGCGGCCGCTAAACCCTGTCCCAGGGAACCGGTAGACATTTCTACCCCGGGTAGTTGCTTCATGTCCGGGTGTCCCTGCAGGCGACTGCCTAACTTACGTAAGGTAAATAATTCCTCTGCCGGGAAATATCCCCGCTCGGCTAAGGCGGCGTAAAGTAACGGCGCCGCATGTCCCTTGGATAAAACAAAGCGGTCCCGCTCCGGCCAATCAGGAAAAGCAGGATTTAAACGCATAAAGTGAAAGTAAAGAACCGTGACAATATCGGCCGCCGAAAGTGAACCGCCCGGGTGCCCTGAGCCGGCCGCCCCGGTCATTTGGATTATATGACGGCGTATTCTCTTTGCCGTCCCGCTTAGGCTTGAAAGGTAATTATTATTTGGACATTCTGGCATTTTATGCCTCCCTCCTCTCCTAAATTCTAGACATGTCCCCTTGACATCCCCGTCCGGATAACCCTGAAGCCTATGGATTCCAAGAACCTTATAAGTTCTCTGCCTTTGAGCACTGGAAGTTTAGACATTCTGAGCTATTTCCAGTTCTCTAAATCCTACAAACTTATTGAGTTCTTCAAGATTTGTCTCCTCCAGGCACATCTCTATAACTTCTTTTATATTTTCCAGTGCCTCGTCTATACTCTC
>DMDI01000113.1 GCA_003445555.1 Desulfotomaculum sp.
CCTAAAGAACTTTCAGCCGATGCCGGATACTTTAGCGAAACGAACCTTAAATGGTTAAGAAACAAAATAGACGCCTACATACCGGGTGAGAGAATAAAACACAACCAAAAACCTGAACCGGCGCCCAAAGGCAGAATACCGGTTGACCTGCCACTGCCTGACCTAATGAAGCGCAAACTACGAAGTCAAACTTGGATGGGCTAAATATGCTCTTAGAAAACAGGTAGTTGAACCTGTATTCGGTCAGATAAAAGAAATCAGGGGGTTTAGAAGATTCCTCCTTCGAGGGCTTGACTTAGTTCAAGGTGAATGGCTGCTGCTTTGTCTGACACATAACATTTTGAAATTATTTACCAATAGAAAACAGGTTGTTTTCTCAAATAGATTTATATGGAAGAATCGGTTTGTTAGAACCGATTTAAACTTGTAGAGTGCTGCAACCCTCTTTGTGTTATGTTTTGTTTGGCGATTAAGATTGAATTCCTAGACAGGCTGCTAGGGCTTACCTATTCCACACCCAGGAATAAGATTCAAACTTGTGTGGAAAGAATCAGCACCATGTTAAAAAATCATGAAGAGGTAGATCAGGAGTTAATCATGGTTCGTTTTAATGAGTTTAACGATAGCAGTTTAGATATCTTTCTTTACTTTTATACAAAAACAACTTCTTGGCCAGAGTATCTCCGTGTTAAAGAGAACATAAACTACAATATTATGGAAATACTGGAACAAGAGGATGTTTCAATAGCTTTCCCCAGCCGCAGTATTTATTTGGAACAAAGTAAATAATACTGAGCTACTTTTAACCTGATCAAGAAAAGAATTGTTATTCAAATTATGAAAGCAGTTCTTTCTGCAACCTGTCACTTTAGATCAAGATAAAAAGATCGTAGCTATTTGGATAGTGTACGATAAGTTCTGCCAGTAACTAATTACCCGGAATTAGACAACCTGTTTCAGTATGGTTTTTTTATTTTTAAGGTGTCGCTATCTGTCCGGATGGGATAGTTTGAATCTCTTTGTGCCAAACATTCATGCTTTCAATCTTACCGGAGATGTTAGTATTGTTAACCAGCGTCCCGTCAAAAATGTAGCCTGCCTTGGCAAAGGTTGCATTTATGCCAAAATCCACTGCCCGGGCAATGGTGTAAAGCGTCTTAAAACCCTTGCATCTCATCTCTTCTTCCATTCTTAGAAGCAGAATCAAGGAAAGATTTTGTCCGCGGTAGGCCTCTAAGGTGGCAAAGTCAGTCATCTCACTGTTTAGGCAGGAGGAGTCAGTCTCGCTGGAAGCCAGAGCTATTAACTGTTCTGCTAAAAATACCCCAAAATAGACAATGGTTTCCCCCATCTTTTGAATCAGATAATCTGGATCATGAATGGGGAAAGGATAGGTTTCAAAGACCTGCTTATAAACATCCGCCATCGCCGGCGCATCCGATGGTGATAAGGCCCGCATCTGCATACCGGATGGCAAAGAGGGTAAACCCGAGTTGCTTTTGGACTTGCTTTGCGCCACGGACAGCACTTGACCGATGAGTGCCTGTTCTTGGCATACTGCCCGTTGCTCGTCAAAATATTTTCCCATAAATACATGGTCTTCCCGGCCATTTTTGTAACGCGGAATCTTGGCTTCCCGTCGGTACCCCACCTTGGAAAAAAGTTCTTCCACTGATTGGGGAATTTTGGCAAGGATCTTCGTATAGCCGGCTTTAAGTGCTAAATGTTCGAGTTGTGTTATGATCTGCGCCTGGTCTCTAGTATCGTATTTCATCAAGTAGATCCGGTTATTTTCTTTACCATGCTGAATTTGGGAAAACCCTAAGGTTTCAATGGTATCACTCATCGATCTTATCTCCATTGTTACGAAGACGTCGCTCCAAATTTTCAGGCACTAAGGTAATATCCTCTTCGTAATCACTTAACAATTTGGCAATTCCGATGGTCTTATACTCAACTTCATTCTCAGAAATTTTTAGCTGTAGATTGCAGCGATCACATTCTAAATCACATTCATTCTGCTCATAGCAGGACGGCATTTTATAGGTGCTTATGAGTCCTTCATAATTGCGCAATACCACCTTGTTGGTGGACCAGGAAAGTATATAGTTGGGCATTATCGGGATTTTGCCACCCCCGCCCGGTGCATCAATTACGTAGGTCGGCACGGCAAAACCGCTGGTGTGACCACGCAGGCTCTCCATAATCTCGATGCCTGTCCCGACATTGGTTCTGAAATGTTCCAGTCCTTCGGACAAGTCGCATTGATACAGATAATAAGGGCGTACCCTGTTGGCTACCAACTTATGCACCAGGGACTTCATAATGCGGGGACAATCATTTACCCCACGCAATAAGACCGATTGGTTGCCTAGGGGAATTCCAGCTTTGGCCAGTTTTTTCAAAGTTCTTCGGGATGAAGCAGTGATCTCATTGGGATGATTAAACTGCGTGTTTAACCAGAGGTTGTCATATTTCTCGAAGATTTTGAGCAAATTATCCGTTATCCGATAGGGCAGCACTACAGGCATTCTTGATCCGATTCGAATAACTTCAACATGAGGTATTTGGGAAAGCTCAGCTAGAATCCAGTCCAAATACTCATCAGGAAGCATCAGGGGATCACCGCCGGAAAGTAAAACATCCCGAACACGAGGTGTGTTTTTGATATATTCGATGCCCTGTATAATTTCATCCCTAGAAGGAATGGACTCCACATCCCCTACCTTACGCTTGCGGGTGCAGTGCCTGCAATACATGGCACATACCTGGCTGATATAGAACAGCACCCGATCGGGATAACGGTGGGTAATCCCGGGAACAGGGCTGTCTGCTTCCTCATGTAAAGGATCAGCCATTTCACAATCTGAAAGATTGAGTTCCTCTAAACGGGGAAAGCACTGCTTAAACACCGGATCATTCTCGGGATCGGTGGTGTCTACCAGGGATAAGTAATAAGGGGTCACCGCCAAAGGAAATTTATCAATGGTTTGTTGGATGGCTTTCTTTTTTTCCTCCGGAAAAGTTATATTCAGGATCTTCTCAACAGTTTCCGCTTTACGGATGGTATTTTTG
>DMDI01000153.1 GCA_003445555.1 Desulfotomaculum sp.
CAGCTTTTTGGTAAAATTTCCTGTCCGGCTACCAGATCTACCTGGGCCAGTTCTTGGGCGGGCAAGGATAAGATTATTTCCCCAATTTTTTGATGGGCTTTTACGGGAGCTAAGAGATTCGGGGTTAATTTTACCTCTTTTTTTAGCCGGGGCAAGTCATCTTCAGCCAGGTTTACGGTAAGTGGACCGGCTGTTAATACGGCTACTTCAGGTTTTGCTCCCTCCTTAACTTTCAGGTGGGTTACCGTTTCTCCTTTCCGGTAAAAGGTTACCGGCTTCACCTGATAAAAACCGTAGTCAAGTAAATTAATGGCGTCAAGGTAGCGGTTTTGACCGTTTAAAACCACCGCGATTAGGCGGCGTTCATCTCTGGTGGCAGAGGCAATTAAACAATTACCGGCCTTTGCGGTAGTGCCTGTTTTTACCCCGTCAATTCCTGGATATGCTTCCGTTCTCACTAACATATTGGTATTGCTTATTATTTCCTGGCGTTTTTTATTATCCCAGTAAACAATGGCTTCTTTTGTCCGGACCAGTTCAGCAAGCTTAGGATTTTTTAAGGCGAAGCGCGTAATTTGGGCCAAATCAAAGGCGGTGGAATAATGGTTGGGGTCAGTGTAGCCGTTGGTGTTAGCAAAACGCGTATTGAGGGCTCCTATGAGAATAGCTTTGGTATTCATCATTTCAAGAAAATAATCTTCCGTTCCGGCTAGATGCTCCGCAATAGCCACCGTACTGTCATTAGCCGAAGCAATTAAAGCAGCCTTAATCAGATTTTCCAGGGTTAATTTGTCGCCGGCCGTAAGGCCCAGTACAGAACCGGCGTAAATTGAGGCGGCCCTTGGGGTAACCGTGGCTATGCTGTCTAGCCGGCCGTTTTCCAGGGAAATAAGGGCGGTCATTATCTTGGTAAGACTGGCCGGGGGGCGTCTTTTCCGGGGGTTGCAGGTAAAATATAACTGTCCTGTTTTGGCGTCCATTAAAACAGCCGCTTCAGCGGTAATGGATGGTAGCGCTGCCTTAGCGGGAGAAGGAACGGTTAAAGTTAAAAAAAAAATTAATAAAAAGAAGGTAAGACTCCTCTTAGGGGCAAGCCCTCTTATAATTTGAAAGTATTTTTTTATCCACCCAGTCAACTTATATCCCCTCCTTTTCTTTTATAACTTAGTTTTTCTCAAGTTTAACTAAATTTATAAAAGGAAAGTTTTAGGTTTTTCTTAAGTTGAGGGTCTCCTTTTTTTTCTTAGCCATAAATAAAGAAATAAAACAATTATACCCGCTACAATTAATATGTCTAGCCGGTGGAACCAAAACTTTAAGTTTTCCCAGTGTTGACCCATTTTATAGCCCAGGTAGGTAAGGAGAAGACTCCAGGGAAGGGAGCCCAAGAAAGTATAAAGAACAAAACGCGGAAAATTCATATTTGAAATTCCGGCCGGTAAAGAAATAAAGGTGCGAATAACCGGCATTATACGGGTAAAAAACACGGTTGCTTCACCGTAACGTAAAAACCAGTCTTCCGCTAAGTTGAAATGATGCGCCGAAACTCCAAAGTAGCGTCCGTAACGTAATAAGAAAGGACGTCCGCCCCAAAGACCAATATAAAATGAAATTATTGACCCTACCGTACCTCCTGCCGTACCGGCTATAGCCGTCCAAAAAAAATCCAGGCGGCCGGTAAAAACCAGATACCCTCCAAAAGGCAAAATTACCTCACTGGGCAAGGGGATATTACAGCTCTCAATGGCCATACCGATAGCTACCCCCCAGTAGCCGAATTTAGCGATAAAAGCAACCGTTTCTTTAATTACCGGTTCAAGCAGTGAGGTTAAAGAATCAAACAAAGTTAAATCTCCCTTTCCCTTTCCATTTTGGTACTTTAAAATATTCCATAACCAAGGGCTTCTTTCCTGCTTGCTTTTTGCTTTAACGATTTAATGATTTAAAAAAATGAAATACTTATTAATAGCAGGTTTTTTAAGTTATAGTGGAGAAATATTATTATTACCTTTGATTAAATTTTTTTAAAATTTTATTTTGGATTACGGGCAGGTGTTAGATTTTGACTCAAGGAACATTCTTGCTTATTGATGGTAACAGCTTGAGTTACCGGGCTTTTCATGCTTTACCCCTTCTTGCTACCAGCCGCGGCATAACCACTAACGCGGTTTATGGTTTTACCAGTATGCTCTTAAAGATATTGCGCGACCTTAAGCCGGATTTTGTAGCGGCTTGTTTTGATAAAGAAAAGATAACCTTTCGGCACGAAAAATTTAAAGCTTATAAGGCGCAGCGCCCACCTACTCCGGCGGAATTAAGGGCCCAATTTCCTTTGATTAAAGAACTGCTTCAGGCCATGCGCATTCCTGTTTTGGAATTGCAAGGATATGAAGCCGATGACCTCATTGGTTCACTGGTTTTAAAAGCAGAAAAAATAAGTTTACATAATATTATTCTTACCGGAGACCAGGATGTACTGCAGTTGGTGTCGCCGCAAACCAAAGTTTTGCTCACCAAAAAAGGAATTAGTGAAATGGAAGAATATAGTGCTCAAAAAGTAAAGGCGCAATTTGGGGTTACCCCGGCCCAATTTACCGACTTTAAAGGCTTAGTCGGTGACCCTTCAGATAATATTCCCGGTATTCCCGGCATTGGAGCCAAAACAGCCGCCAAATTACTAAACGAATTCTCTTCATTAGAAGAAATTATTTTGCGTCAGGCTGAATTGCCTTTAAAATTACAACCTAAAATAGAAATGTTTGCCGGCCAGGCCAGGTTGGCCAAGGAACTGGTTACCATTGTCCAGGATGTCCCTGAGTTGATTGAACCCGAAAAGTGCCATTGGCCGGGTCCCGACCAGGCTACGTTACTGGCTTTTTTCAACCGGTTGGAATTTAAAAGCCTGATCCGTACCGCCTTAAGCCAACCCAAAAAAGAAACAAAAGAGCAAAACAGTAATTCAAAAGAGAATTTTTTGAATCAAAAGCTGACCGGCTCGCTCCAGGTAGATTGCCGGCTAATAACCCAACCGGAAGATTTGCGTAAGGTGTACCTGAAAATTTGCCGGGCCGGCCAGGTTGCCGTAGCCTTAAAGGGTAACCGGGAAAATGGTGTTTTGCAAGCCGCTGTTTCCTTTAAAGAATCAAACGAAGAACCAAAAAATTTTTATTTGCCCCTGGTTATTGATCATGAGGTTCTTTCCGCTTCGCTTAAAACTTTAAAAGATATTTGCCAAAATCCTGAGCTTGAAATATTAACTCATGATGGTAAATCAGGTCTTTGGTGGTTAAAGAGCCACGGGTGGGAAATAAAAAATTTAGCTTTTGATACCATGATTGCGAGTTATCTTTTAAGTCCCGGCCTTTCCGGCTATGATTTACCAACTATTGCTTTAGAGCACTTAAACGTTGTCTTGCCTGCTGAGGAGGAACAGGCCTTGGTAGCCCAGGCCAACGCGGTGTTAAGTCTGGCCGGCGTTTTAGCCGCCAAAATTAACCTGCAAGGCCAGGAGAAGCTTTTTTATAAGGTGGAAATGCCTTTAGTTAAGGTCTTAGCGGCCATGGAAATGGCCGGCGTGGCGGTAGATAAGCAGCAATTGATACTTATGGCCGAAGAAATATCCGGGCAAATTGAATTATTAACCCAAGAAGCTTATGTCTTGGCCGGGGAAAAATTTAATCTGTCCTCTCCTAAGCAATTAGGCCAGATTCTCTTTAAAAAATTAAAATTACCGGTAATTAAGCGGACAAAAACAGGCTATTCTACTGATATTGAAGTGTTAACGGCTCTGGCAGGCACCCATCCCATTATAGATAAAATATTAACCCACCGGCAACTGGCTAAGTTAAAATCTACTTACGTGGATGGACTGACTCATTTAATTAACCCCTGCACCGGGCGGCTGCACACCACATTTCACCAAACAGGCACCGCCACCGGCCGGCTTAGCAGCGCTAACCCTAATTTACAGAATATACCTGTCCGGATGCTCGAAGGCCGAAAAATCAGACGGGTATTTGTCCCCCGGCAGACCGGAAATTTAATTTTAACGGCTGATTACTCTCAAATTGAACTGCGCGTGCTGGCCCATTTATCGGGGGACAAAAGCTTATGTTCGGCTTTTCAAGAAAAACAGGACATTCATGTCCGGACGGCGGCAGAAGTTTTTAATGTGGACTTAACTGCAGTAACGTTAGAAATGCGGGAAAAGGCCAAGGCCGTGAATTTTGGGATTATATACGGCATGAGTGATTTTGGCCTGGCCCGGGGAATTAATATTTCCCGTCAGGAGGCTAAACAGTATATTGAATATTATTTTGCCCGTCACCCGGGAGTAAAAAAATATATTGAAAACACTATAAATCAGGCCCGGGAAAAGGGTTACGTGACCACTTTATTGAACAGGCGACGTTATTTGCCCGATTTATTTAGCTCTGACCGCAATATCCGCAACCTTGGGGAAAGGATGGCCATAAATACTACCATTCAAGGCAGCGCGGCCGATATTATTAAACTGGCTATGGTGCATGTTTATAACGCTATAGAAAAGCGCAAATTAGCCACCCAAATGATTTTGCAGGTTCATGATGAGCTAATTTTTGATGTTCCAGGCGAGGAAGTTAAAGAAGTCAAAGAATTGGTCAGGCACTGCATGGTTAATGCGCTGCCCTTAATTGTTCCATTGGAGATAGATTTAAAAGCCGGACCAAGCTGGTACGAAGCGGGTTTAATCAAAAACTGAGTGAAGGTGGTTAAATGCCTGAACTGCCGGAAGTAGAAACAATTAAACGTAGCCTGGCTCAAAAAATTACCGGACTTACCATTCGTGAAGTAAAAATATATTTACCTAAAATTATTCAAGGGCCAAATCCGGATGAATTCCAAGCCAGGCTTAACGGAAAAACTTTTCTTAACGTAAACCGGCGGGGTAAGTACTTGCTTTTTTATTTATCCGCCGGGATTGTTTTAATAGTGCATTTAAAAATGACCGGTCAGTTAATATACTCTCCGGCAAATGCTCCGGTAGCCAGGCATACCCATGTTTTTTTTAACTTGAGTAATGAACACCGGCTTAGTTTTTTAGATTTGCGCCAGTTTGGCCGTTTATGCCTGGTCCCTCTTAAAGAGTTAGAAAATATGCCTGGCTTAAAAAAGTTAGGAGTTGAACCGTTGGGTGAAGAATTTTTCCCGGATGTAATGGCCCAAGAATTAAGCCGCCGGCGTACCAGGTTAAAACCGCTTCTTTTAGACCAGTCGTTTATTGCGGGAATTGGAAATATATACGCCGATGAGATTTTACACCGGGCCTGCCTGCACCCCTTGCGGCCGGCTAATATGCTAAAGACTCAAGAAACAGAATTGTTATTTAAAGCTATCCAGGAAGTTTTACAAGAAGGTATTGCTTGCCGCGGCACCACTATCCGCGATTACGTGGATGGAGAAGGCCGGCCGGGAAATTACCAAAATAAGTTAAAGGTGCACGGGCGAGCCGGCCAGGTATGCGGGCGATGTAATCAACCTATAGTTCGCTTGCGTATACAAGGGCGCAGTGCCTATATTTGCTCCTATTGTCAAAAACTATAATTAGGTGTATCAGCACACTTTTGCTTTTCCTCCATACGATTTTTAGAAGAAAGAATTCTTGGGGGTTGGTCATGAGTGGAGCTGTTTACCATATTTATGCTTGCTTTGGCGCTGAATGTAGATTCTTTTGGGGTTGGGGTGACCTACGGGGTAAGAAAAATTACCTTACCCTTTAGCTCCGTTTTAATAATTTGTTTGGAATCTATAGCTGCTGTTAGTCTGTCTATGTTAGCGGGCAACTTTCTAACCCAAATAATTTCGCTAGAACTGGCCAGATATTGCGGCGGGATTATTTTATTTTTACTGGGCGCCTGGATGATAGTTCAAGGCAAATTTAAGGAAAAAAAAGAGACCAATTTCTCATATTCGTTAATGCAGTTGCGCATCCGTCCTTTGGGAATAGTCATTCAAGTGCTCCGGGAGCCCCAAAGGGCTGATTTTGATAAGTCGGGAGTTATTTCTTTTCCAGAAGCATTATTACTAGGTTTAGCTTTGGCCATTGATGCTTTTGCGGCTGGGTTTGCTTTTTCGATGTTAAAAATTAACCTGCTGTTAACTGTTTTCATTATAGGGGGAGGTCATATTTTCCTTATTTATCTTGGTTTGTACTGCGGGAAATTTTTAAGCGCTTCCCTATTCAGCCGGCATTTTTTAATCTTGCCTGGTTTTATTTTGATATTTTTAGGGTTCCTGAATTTAAAATAAATATTAAAACATATCTAAAGTAGGGGCGTATTGCCATACGCCCCTACAAGCGAATTGTAAAAAAATATTTAGGGTAGGTTTATTAAGTGAAAATTATAGGCTTAACCGGCAATATTGGCAGTGGTAAGAGCCTTGTTTCCCGTCGTCTGCGGGAACTTGGCGCGCAGGTAATTAATACTGATATTGTAGCCAGAGAAGTGGTGGCTTCCGGCACCCCGGCTTTGGAAAAAATAGTACGTAAGTTTGGCCGGGAAGCACTCCGTTCAAATGGGACGCTGGACCGAAAATATATAGGGGCTAAAGTCTTTGGTGATCCTAACGCGCTGACCAGCTTAAACGCCATAGTTCACCCTCAAATCAGGAAAGAATTAATAAAACAAATAAAAACGTTTAAAAGACAAAAAAAAGTGGAACCAAAGGTACTGGTAATTGAAGCTCCGGTGTTAATTGAAGCGAAAATGCAGAACCTGGTTGATGAAGTCTGGCTGGTAACCGTAGATAAAGAAACCCAGTTGAAACGGGTTATGACTAGGGATGGTTTGACCGAAGAAGAAGTAAGGTTGCGGCTGGCCGCTCAAATACCGCAGGAAGAAAAAAAAGCATACGCTTACCGGATAATAAATAATAATGGTAATATAAAGGATTTGTTTGCTCAAGTAGATAAACTCTGGAGTGAATTAGAATAGCAAGGCTAAAATGGCTGTTATTACTTCTTTTCATCCTGACCCTAATCTTTTGTTTTAAGCCTATAGGGCGACTCTTTTACCCCTTTCCTTACCAGAAGATCGTTTTTTACCAGGCCCAAAAGAATGGTTTAAATCCTTACCTGATGGCCGCGGTTATTAAAACCGAAAGCAATTTTAACCCGCTTGCTTTATCGGCTAAAGGAGCCCGGGGGTTGATGCAGATTATGCCGGAGACAGGAAAATGGGCGGCTTCGCAGACAGGACAAGTTGAATTTAAGTTAGAGCATTTAGATGAACCCGAAGTAAATATTTGTCTGGGGTCGTGGTATCTGGCGGAATTAAAACGGGAATTTTACGGCAACACCATTTTAGCTTTAGCGGCCTATAATGGGGGGCGTGAAAATGTAAGCCGGTGGCTGCAGCAAAAACAGTGGGTTGGTGAGCTGACAGACCTGGATTCGCTTCCCTTTCCGGAAACAAGACAATTTATCCGGAAGGTTTTATGGAACTATAAGGTGTATCAGTACCTTTACGGGTAAAAAATGCTTAAATGTTTACCCTATGGACAGGCGATTTTAATGTTAACTATTTTTTTAATTTTTTTAGCGGGGTTTACAGGAACTATATTTTTAAAAGTCTTTAAAAAAAGGAAACTATTTTTTTTAGTTAGTTTTTTAAATCAACAGCGCAACCGATTATCCCGCGCCTTAGTATCAGTAGGTATAGTAACCTTTGTTATTTTTATGGTTGTTTACCCAGGGGCTACATATACCGGAGCAGTTAATGGTCTTAAAGCTTGGTGGAATATTGTTTTTCCCTCTCTGCTTCCTTTTTTTATTGCTTCGGAACTTTTAATTAATTTAGGGGTGGTTCATTTTATGGGTGTTTTACTTGAACCGGTAATGCGCCCCCTTTTTAATGTTCCGGGTACCGGCTCTTTTGTAATGGCTATAGGTTACACTTCCGGGTACCCGGTAGGAGCAATGATTACGGCGCGTTTGCGCCTGCAACGTTTATGCACCCGGATTGAAGGCGAACGCCTGCTTGTTTTTACTAATAACTCCAGCCCCTTATTTATGTTAGTTGCGGTAGCCGCCGGAATGTTTCATAACCCGTCTTTAGGACCACTTATTATCTTTAGTCATTATCTGGCTAACCTGACCCTTGGTTTTTGCCTGCGTTATTATGGATGTAAAGACCCGGAAACCATTACCCTGCCTAAGC
>DMDI01000089.1 GCA_003445555.1 Desulfotomaculum sp.
GCGCAGGCAGGTATTGCCGCTATTATTCAACCCGGCGGCTCAATCCGGGATAAAGAATCTATCGAGGCTTGCGACCAGGCCGGCATAGCGATGGTGTTTACCGGAAAAAGACATTTTAAACACTAATTGATTTCTTTGAGTAAAAATATCGCTTCATGCCGGCGAGTCTTAATTTCCTTAATTGCCCCAGGCTAGCTAAACTAAAAGTTCTTTACATGTGATTTATTAAGTGTTATAATGGGTTAAGCTCAAGTTAATAGGTTTAGTGAGGTACACTTTTTTTATCCCTTCTCATAATTGTCTAAGTGGTCGGGGAAAGTAAGAAAGTGAATCCCTTTACCATCTGGGCAATAAATAATTGAGGAGGATCTTTTATGTTTCAAGACAAAACCTTAACCTGTCGGGAGTGTGGAAATGAATTTATTTTTTCAGCTAGTGAACAAGAGTTCTTTGCTGAAAAAGGGTTTACAAACGAACCAGGTCGTTGCTCCCAGTGCAGAGCGGTCCGTAAGCAACAGAACCGTGGCGGTTTCGGCCGCTTTAACCGCCCGCAGCGGGAAATGTATGACGCTGTTTGTGCAACTTGTGGAATTGAAACCCAGGTACCTTTCCGTCCTAGTGGCGAGCGTCCTGTTTACTGCCGTGATTGTTTCAAAAATAATAGCAGATATTAATTTTGAACAGCAAAAACTCCCCTACTTTTTAGTGGGGGAGTTTTTATTAGGCCAAAAATTGCAATAATTTATTTGGTTTGGTGCAAATTATGTTCCAGGGAGGGCATTGTTTTTTGAATAAATCCTATTGCCGCAAGATTATTTTCATTTTTATTGCGCCAGCCATGCTTTTCTTTTTTCTGAGCGGCTGTCAACTTACAAAAAAGGAGCAGTCGCTTACCGCTAATGGAACCATTGAGGCCACGGAAGTAAAGGTTGTGGCTGAGGTTGGCGGAACATTAAAGAATCTGTTTGTAAAAGAAGGAGAGCGTATACAGGCAAACCAGATTATTGGTCAATTAGACGATGTATATTACCGGATTCTGGCAGAACAGGCCAAGGCCGGTATAGCAGGAACCCAGGCTTCTTTAGCGGAAGCCCGGGCCGGAGCCCGCGAACAGGAAATTGAAGCTGCCAGCCGGGAGGTGGATCGTTTAGCGTCTCAGGTGGCCAGCGCTCAGGAGCAAGTAGCTTTTCAGGAGGACAATTTGAAGCGGGCCAGGGAACTCTTCCAGGCCGGAGCAAAGCCAGAGCAGGAAATGATAACCCAGGAACTCTATTATAACAATGCCCGCCATCAACTGGAAGGAGCCCAGGCACAACTGGAAGCCGCCCAGGCCAGGCTTGCCCTACTGCAGGCGGGCAGCCGGGAACAAACCATTGAACGATTGACGGCAGCAACCGAACAAAACGAAAGCAACCTAAAGCTGGCCCAATTAAACCTTAAGAAGACCAGATTGGTAGCCCCGGCCAGCGGTATAGTTGCCAGTTGTAATTTTGAAGAAGGAGAATTGATTCGTCCCGGGGCAGAAGTTGTAACCCTCCTTGACCACAAAAATCTGTGGTTAAACGTTTATGTTCCGGAAAACAAACTAAGCCGGGTGAAGATGGGGCAGCCGGTGCAAATCTTAGTGGATGCCTATCCAGGCAAAACCTTTTCCGGTCAGGTAGAGTATATTTATCCGCAGGCTGAATTTACTCCCCGCAACGTTCAAACCAAAGAGGACAGGGTAAATCTGGTTTTTCGGGTAAAAATCAGAGTGATTGAAGAACGGGAAGGACTTAGACCAGGATTGCCGGCTGATATTAAGTTCATTTCCCATTAATCTTATATTGAAGAACAACTATAAATATAGCCATAGCTTTAAAATCTAATTTTGAGGGATGAAAGTTGTTTACCGGGTTAATAACAAACAACGGGAATAAGCCGGAGTACGCCATTGAAGTAAATGGCTTGAGTAAAAACTTTGGCCCTCTTCAGGCAGTACTAAATGTTAGTTTTCGGGTACCTGCCGGCAGCATATTTGGCCTTTTAGGTCCCAACGGTTCCGGTAAAAGCACTATCATTCGTATGCTCTGCGGACTTATGCACCCCAGTGCCGGTAATGGACAGGTGCTTGGACTGGATATTGTTACTAAAGCCGAAAAAATTAAGGCCAGCATCGGGTATATGTCCCAAAAATTTAGCCTTTACGAGGACTTAACGGTAGCCGAGAACCTGCATTTTTTTGGCAATATTTATGGTCTGAACAAACCAGAAATAATCCGGCGATGTCAAGAACTCTACCAAAAGATGAGACTAGAAGGGGTGGAAAGGCAGTTAGCCGGTACGTTATCCGGCGGCTGGAAACAACGTTTAGCCCTGGCCTGTGCTTTTATTCACCAGCCCCGGATGTTGGTGCTGGATGAACCAACTGCCGGGGTAGACCCGGTTTCACGCCGTCTTTTATGGGATTTATTAGGTGAACTGTCTACCGATGGAATAACTATTTTAGTTACTACCCACTACCTGGATGAAGCTCAACATTGCCACGTGGTTGCCCTGATGAACCGGGGGTTTTTATATGCCTTCGGACCTCCCGGACAGTTAGCGGCCGAGGAAGGCCTGGGCAGTCTGGAAGACGTTTTTATTAAGATGGCCTCCCGTGGAGGTGATTAAATAAAATGAACTGGCGGCGCTTATTTACCATCATGCGTAAAGAATTCACCCAAATCCGCCGTGATCCTCCCAGTTTGATTATTGTTTTTATTATGCCGGTTTTTATGCTGCTGCTTTTTGGTTACGCCGTAAACACTGATGTGGAACATATTCCTTTGGCGGTAAGCGATCAAGACCAGAGCCAGGCTAGTCGCTTACTGACGCAAAATCTCATCAATACCGGATACTTTGATCTGGCTTATCAGGTGAAGAACAACGAAGAGTTAAAAACTCTTTTAGATAGCGGGAAGACCCGGGCCGGACTGGTAATTCCCGCCGGTTATGCCCGGGATTTGCGCCGGGGGGATACTGCCACCGCTCAACTGCTGGTGGATGGTACCGACCCTTTAGTTGCCCGTACCGCTTTTTCTGCGGCTGAAATTGTGAGTCAGGTTAAGTCCCAGGAACTGCGGCTAACCGCCTTAGGCAGTGAAGGCTTAACCATTGACCGGCGAGGTCCGGCCGTTGACCTGCGTACCAGGGTCTGGTATAATCCCGGCCTGGAAAGCTTGAAGTTTAATATCCCGGGCCTGATTGGCCTGATTATGCAAAATATAACTATGATGCTTACTGCCTTTGCCCTGGTACGGGAGCGTGAACGGGGTACCTTAGAGCAGTTGATGGTTACTCCGGTAAAGGGGCCTGAACTAATGATCGGCAAGCTCATCCCTTACGTAATCATTGCCTTTGTGGATATGGGCCTGGCTTTAAGTATCGCTACCCTATGGTTTAAAGTACCGGTGGCCGGAAGCATTTTTTTACTCCTGGGGCTAACCCTGCTCTTTCTGGTCTTTGCTTTGGGATTAGGTATGTTTTTCTCCACCATTGCCCGCACCCAACTGCAGGCTATGCAGATGACTATGCTTTTCATTTTGCCCAGCGTATTACTAAGTGGTTTTATTTTTCCCCGGGCCTCTATGCCCCTACCTATCCAATACCTGGGAAATATCATCCCCCTTACCTATTTTCTGAATATATTACGGGGAATCATGCTTAAGGGCATCAATATTAATTACCTTTGGGGCGATATTATCCCCCTGGTCGGGTTTGGCCTGGGAATTATTGCCCTCGCTTCATGGCGCTTCCGGAAGCGGATAGAATAAAAATTAGGTAAAAAACACCCGAAGCAAAAATGAAGCAAAAAGAACGTCCCCCTGCTTCCCCCCAAGCAAAAAGAACGTCCCCCTGCTTCCCTGCAAAAACACCTTGGTATTCTTTCACTGCAAAAGCAGGAAAATGACCTGGACTTGTCGAAATATTTATAATAAGCTACCTAAGATATAGTAGCTATAGTACATAATAGCAAAGGCGATGAATATTAATGTCCGGGCTACAAATAGTGGTATGCGTTAAATTTGTTCTTGACCCGAAAGATATATCTAAAGAAAGCATAGACCCGGCAACAGGTACAATAAATCGCGCTAACTACAAGTTAGTTATTAATCCTGTTGCCGGGTCTATGCTTTCTTTAGATATATCTTTCGGGTCAAGAAC
>DMDI01000211.1:0-1687 GCA_003445555.1 Desulfotomaculum sp.
TTCTTTTTCTACATTTAAAGCTTCAAATCCTTCTAAACTGAAAAATTTTTTTCTAATTCAACGTAAAGCATCTGGATCTCCTACAGCTTCTATAGATTGAAATTTCTCGAACATAAAGTTAATATAATTACAACACAACGTTATATTCAAAGTTAGATAGATGTAGAGCCCCCCAGGTTACGCTGCCCTAAATCTTAATGATTCTAACGCATGGGAAAAATTCCTCCTAGAACAGTTAATTTTCTAGAGAGCTTTTTGGGGTTTTTGCGCCTAAATCATAACATATGTTTAATAACCCTACAACTTAATGAAACTACCGGCCAGAAAACCAATTCCCAAAGAAACGACCACACTGGCGACAACCCAAAGCATTTCTTTTTTAACCCTTTGCACTACTTGTTCAGTATTTTCACCCGTGAAGGTTTCTAAGGCACTTTTTTGACCCACTTTTTGATTCACTTGGACCTTTCTTTGCCCAACGGTCTTTTGAGGACTAACTTCAAGGGGAGCAATTTTACTGTCGGGTTGACCAAGGTCCGCCTTCATTTGTTTTTTCCCCTCTATGGCTTGTCTCTTCTGCGCGGACGCGGGGCGAAACCCTTTTTTGGTACTCTTCTTTTTCTTGGCCATCAACTGATCTCCTTAAAAAATTTTTTATCTTATGGCCTATTACTTAGACCAACGAACGGGTATAACTACTTTACCCTGCTCACTACCATCTTTCGGGCTTTCCCAAAACACTTCCACCCTACCATTTCCGGATAAAGATGGTTCAAAGCTTAAACGGATTTCAAAATCACCGCGCCCGGGAGCACCCATGGTGGCCGTAGTACATCCTTTCGCCAATACCTTTCCTTTTGCGTCTAAAAGACGGCAGACAACAGTTCCTTCAAAGACCCTGGCACTACCCTTAATAAGTAATGGAACGCCGATTACTTGATTTTCCACCGGGTGGGTAACCCAGATGGACGGCTCGAAAACCCAGGCTAAATCACGCTCAAAAGGCTGTTCATATAATCCTACGTGCCCCAACCAGTCGCGGGTACGGTCATCCAGCTTTCCTTCCACCAAAAAAGATACCCTTTGTATTTCCGAAAATTCAGTAAGGGTGTTAACAATACTTTGAATGCCTAATGCTTCTCCTTTTGAACCTACGTTGGCCGCGAGCACCTGCCGGGAAAAATTCACGGTGGCCAGGCCATCCTTAATTGTTACCCCCAATATTTTTGTTTGGGGTGGAAGTACTTTATAAGCCCCCGGGGTTAACGGCTTGCCCGTAACAAGTTCTTGTAAGGCCGCTTCCAATATATTTTTGTTATCCGGCAGCTTATGAACTTCCCGCACCAGGTATTCGTCCTGATCGGTAATTTTAAGGTAATAAACGGCTACTGAAAGAGGCGGCTTTTTCGTATTTTGCTCTACAGGAAACGGTGTATTTTCGTTAAAATTTGTTTTTTCATTTACTTCCCCTTTGTCTTTTAATAAAACACAACCACTTAAACCCGTCAGCATAAAAACAAAAACTACCAGGAAAAATACTATTCTTGTCTTTGAAGCTACTTTTATTTTTGGTAAGCGCCTTAGCATAATTTCATACCTTCTTATTAAAAAAATTTAAATACACCCGTTTTCGTTATCCTTTTGTAATTACTCAGGTTCAAAGACACAAAGTTTTTTGCCGGACTTG
>DMDI01000211.1:1962-3309 GCA_003445555.1 Desulfotomaculum sp.
AATTTTAAATATTCTACCATATTTTAACCATTTTAACTATTTAGTGATATTTTTGGTTAAATTGCTCCTTATTCACTAAAATAGACCGCGGTTTATTTCCTTCATAGGTACTTACAATACCTTTATCTTCCATAAGGTCGATCAGCCGGGCCGCCCGCGCGTAACCGATCCGTAAACGCCGCTGCAACAGGGAAACAGAGGCATTACCGTTTTCCAGAAGGACATTTACCGCCTGGGAAAAGAGTTCGTCATCTTGCTTTTCGTTATTATCCTTAGGCTCCGGCTGTACCTGGGTTACCTCTTCATTGAAAACAGGGGACATTTGGTCTTTAATAAAGTTAGTTAAAGTGGTTATGTCTTTATCCGTTAAAAAGGCTCCCTGTAAACGTACCGGCTTTGATACACCTATCGGTAAAAATAACATATCCCCTTTTCCCACCAGTTTTTCGGCCCCACCCATATCCAAAATGGTCCGGGAATCCATTTGGGAAGTAACCGCAAAAGAAATCCGGGAAGGAATGTTAGCTTTAATTAAACCAGTAATAACATCGACTGAAGGACGCTGGGTGGCCAGAACCAGGTGAATGCCGGCCGCCCGGGCCATTTGCGCCAGCCGGCAGATGGCATCTTCCACTTCGTTTGGCGCAATCATCATTAAATCAGCCAATTCATCAATAATAACTACGATAAAAGGTAAGCATTGATTCTCGGGAGGAAGCTTACGCATTATTTCATTATACCCCGTAATATCTTTTGCCCCGCAAGCCGCAAAAAGCTCGTAACGGTGTTCCATTTCTTTTACCGCCCAGTGAAGGGCGCCGGCCGTCTTTTTCACGTTTGTTACCACAGGGGAAATCAGGTGAGGAATATCACCATATATAGTTAATTCCACCACTTTAGGGTCTATAAGTAAAAATTTAACTTCCTCCGGAGTGGCTTTAAATAAAATACTGGAAATTAAGGTATTGATACAAACACTTTTTCCGGCCCCGGTGGCCCCGGCAATTAACAAATGAGGCATTTTACTCAAATCGGTTATAACCGGGGCGCCGGCAATATCCCGGCCCAAAATCACGGTTAGCCTGGAAGTAGAACCGGCAAATTCTTTGGTTTCTATGAGCTCGCGCAAATAAACGGACGATATTTCGCGGTTTGGTATTTCAATGCCTACGGCGGCTTTACCCGGTCCAGGAGCCTCAATGAGATTGGAAGAGCACACCACTTAACTCCCATCACCCCAATATCTCGTATGCCGTCTTTTTCTTTATAAAAACACACCTACATTAGTAATCTTTTTTACTTCGTCGCCATCACGAAGAAATCCATAACCACTTTTTGGCTGTGCCC
>DMDI01000095.1 GCA_003445555.1 Desulfotomaculum sp.
CTTTCGGTAGGACTAATTGTTCACGGCCTTAACGAGCAGGAACGGCGGGCAGCTTACGCGGATGATGTAATTTACGGGACAAATAATGAGTTTGGTTTTGACTATCTACGGTATAATATGGCTCTTCATCCTAGCTCGATGGTTCAACGGGAGCTTCACTACGCCATTGTTGACGAGGTGGACAGTATTCTTATTGACGAAGCCAGAACACCGCTTATCATTTCCGGGCAGGCTGAAAAGTCAACTAACCTTTACCATACTTTTAGCCGGCTTGTCCCCCGCCTTGTCCCGGAACAAGATTACTCGATAGATGAAAAGGCGCGAACGGTAAACCTTACGGAAGCAGGGGTGGCCAAGATGGAAAAAATGCTCAAAATAGATAACCTTTACGCTGATGAGCATACGGAACTCACCCACCATCTTCAACAAGCCCTAAAAGCTCACGTATTGATGAAAAAGGACCGTGATTATGTGGTAAAAGACGGCCAGGTAATTATCGTGGACGAATTTACCGGGCGTTTAATGTTTGGTCGCCGCTACAGCGAGGGTTTACACCAGGCCATTGAAGCCAAAGAAGGGGTAAAGGTGGAACACGAGTCTCAAACTCTGGCCACCATTACCTTTCAAAATTATTTCCGCATGTATGAAAAACTGGCCGGCATGACCGGCACTGCGGCGACGGAAGAAGAAGAGTTGCGTAAAATATATAAATTGGATGTAGTGGTTATTCCCACCCATAAACCAATGATTAGAAAAGATTTAACTGATGTTGTTTATAAAACTCAGGCCGCTAAATTCCGGGCCGTGGTTGAAGAAATTGCCCGTCGCTATGAAACAGGGCAACCGGTGCTGGTAGGCACCTCTTCTATTGAAAAATCGGAACTTTTAAGTCAAATGCTTAAAAGGCACGGTGTTCCTCACCAGGTGTTGAACGCCAAATACCACGAAAAAGAAGCGGAGATTGTGGCCCAGGCCGGCCGGCTATCCACCGTGACCATTGCTACCAATATGGCCGGCCGTGGTACTGATATATTATTAGGCGGTAACCCGGAATTTTTAGCGCAGGCAGAATTAAAAAAACAAGGAAATGACCTGCCCCTTGAAGCTCTTAAAAAAGAGCCTCTTTACCGGGAAGTGCTGACCAGATTTGAGCATCAGACGGATGAGGAGCATAAAAAGGTGGTGGCTTTAGGCGGTCTTCATATCCTGGGTACCGAACGGCACGAAAGCAGACGGATTGACAATCAGTTGCGGGGCCGGTCAGGCCGGCAGGGGGACCCGGGGTCAAGTCAATTTTTTAGTGCGTTAGAAGACGATTTAATCCGCCAGTTTGGAGGGGACAATATTCAAGGTTTAATGAACCGGTTGGGTATTGAGGAAGATATGCCCATTGAACACGGCCTGATTACCAGATCAATTGAAACAGCCCAAAAACGGGTAGAAAACCGGAACTTTGAATTGCGCAAGCATATCCTGCAATATGACGATGTGATGAACCAGCAAAGGGAGTTAATTTACCGCCAACGCCGGCAGGTTTTACAGGGAGAAAATTTAAAAGATGTTATAGCCCAAATGATTGAGGAAACAGCCTGTCGCCTGGTGGATGCCTGCTGTCCCGAAGGAGTTCACCCGGAGGAATGGGACCTAACCGGTCTCCTGTCCCAATTTGAGCAGCTTTTTGTTACCGGCCGCCCTTTGACCGGCAAAAGGGATGCTTTTTTAGCGGAAATGGAAAATACCCCCTTCTCACGCCGGCAAGAGATAAAGGATAAGCTTAGGGATTACGTGTTGGCAAAATACGAAGAGAGGGAAACCGAACTGGGCGCTGAAATTTTGCGGGAAATAGAACGGGTCGTGCTGCTGCGGGTGGTTGATGAGAAGTGGATGGAGCACCTGGATGCCATGGATGATTTACGTGAGGGTATTGGCCTGCGGGCATATGGACAAAAAGATCCTTTGGTAGAGTATAAAAGGGAAAGTTATGAAATGTTTCAAAAAATGATTGCGGCCATTCAAGAAGAAGTAGCCCGTTATGTTTTTCGGGTTAAGGTAGTCCAGGAACCCCAAGTCCAGCCCCAACAACTGGTGGAAAACCGGTACGCCGAAGAAGAGGTCCAGCGTCCAGCCCGCCGGGAAGTTAAAGTGGGGCGGAATGCCCTTTGTCCATGCGGCAGCGGAAAAAAATATAAAAAATGCTGTGGCCGGGCCGCCGGCTAAATTGTCAGACGAGAGGATGTTTTATATGTTTAGTGAATTAAGACGTGAGTTAGAAATTATTAAGCAACGCCTTCATGATTTGAGGGTTTCTCTTTGACCTTAATAACCTGGAGCTAAAAATTGAACAACTGGAAAAAGACATGCTGGAGCCGGGTTTTTGGGAACAGCAGGAGCGGGTGGCCGAAGTGTTTTCAGTCCTTTCCCCTTTAAAAGAATTATTTGCCGCTTATCAAAAACTGGTTCAGGCTCAGGAAGACTTAGCCGCCCTTTTAAATTTAAGTGAAGAAGAAAATGACCTTAAATTAGCGGTTGAGGTATATGGTGAATTAGAAAAATTAAAACCTAAAATAAATAAAATAGAACTAAACGTGTTATTAAGCGATCCTTATGACCAGAATAATGCTATCTTGACTTTGCACGCCGGGGCCGGGGGAACTGAAGCTCAAGACTGGGTGGCCATGCTCTTGCGTATGTACACCCGCTGGACAGAGGAAAAAGGTTACCAGGTAAATATAGTGGATCTTTTACCCGGGGAGGAGGCCGGGATAAAAAGTGTGACCGTTATTGTAACCGGTCCTTTTGCTTATGGTTATTTAAAGGCGGAGAAAGGGGTTCACCGGTTGGTAAGAATATCTCCTTTTGACGCAGCCGGACGGCGCCATACTTCATTTGCTTCCGTTGATGTTTTGCCTGAGGTAAAGGAGGAACTAGAGGTCAATATCAAGCCGGAGGATTTAAAAATAGATACTTTTCGTTCCAGCGGAGCAGGAGGACAGCACGTAAACAAAACTGAATCAGCCGTCCGGATTACCCATCTGCCTACCAATATTGTCGTTCAATGCCAAAATGAACGTTCCCAAACGGCCAACCGTAATGCGGCGATGAAATTACTTC
The DNA here is from genome assembly GCA_003445555.1 of Desulfotomaculum sp. Lineage (GTDB taxonomy): Bacteria > Bacillota > Desulfotomaculia > Desulfotomaculales > Nap2-2B > SCADC1-2-3. The sequence continues at coordinate 3,112 of DMDI01000095.1, forward strand.
GGGCAAAGCTTTTTGACTTGGAGAGAAGAAAGAAAGAAGCGAAAGATACTTTAAGATGGGAAGAACAGCCGGATATTGCCTGGGGAAGTCAAATCCGCTCTTACGTTTTCCATCCTTACAACTTAGTTAAAGATCATCGAACAGGAGTTGAAACAGGTAACACAACCGCCGTTATGGACGGTGAAATTGATTCCTTTATAATTGCTTACCTAAAGGGCAGCGTAAAAAATAATGAGAAAAATAACCTCAAAAAAACGGTCTTTTCTTAAAAAAGAAGGGGCTTTTACCTGGCGGCGAGCCGTACTTGAGTTTTTTGGTGTTACGGCCGGCGTTATTTTTACGGCCTTAGGTTTAAATCTTTTCCTTGTCCCCAATAAAATTGCGGCTGGTGGAGTAAGTGGAATAGCCACTATCCTTCATTATTTAATTGGCGTACCGGTAGGGGCAACCATGCTGGTTTTAAATATCCCCCTTTTTGCCCTGGGGTTTTACCGTTTAGGCTTAAGGTTTGGTTTTCGTTCTATTTATGGTATAGTCAGCCTTTCCTTAATTATTGACCTTTTAGTTCCCTACGCGCCCGTACCCACCCGGGACCTTTTACTGGCCAGCATTTTTGGGGGTGTCCTGGTTGGTTTAGGCTTAGGAATAGTATTCCGCTACCGGGGAACTACGGGGGGTACGGATTTAGCGGCTGCAATTTTACGCACCTATACCGGAGCTAACGTAGGGCAATTGCTTTTTATGGCGGACGGGGTGGTGGTTTTAGCGGCCGGTTTTAGTTTTCACTCCTGGGAATTATCCATGTATGCCTTTATCACCATTTTTGTTTCGGCCTGGCTTGTTGACCTGGTGCTGGCGGGCATTAGTTACACCAAGGCATTTTTAGTTATTTCAGAACATTAGACGGAAATTGCCCGGGCTGTCTTATACGAACTGGGCCGGGGGGCTACAATTTTAAAGGGGCGCGGTATGTATACCGGTCTTGACCGGGATATTTTGCTGGTAATTGTAAACCGTAATCAGGTAATCCAATTAAAAGAATTAATTTACCAGAAAGACCCGCGTGCCTTTGTGATTTTAGCTGATGTGCACGAGGTATTGGGAGAAGGTTTTAAACAATACTACCTGGAAAGATAAAGGGTTGTCATGGGGAGGTTGTCAAGGGGACAGGTACATTGACACCGGTGAGATGTATATATTCAATTGGAGGTATTCATAGTGGAAAATTTACGTTTGCCTATAATCATTGAAATAGACGAGGATGGATATTACATAGTAACTTGCCCGCTATTCAGGGGATGTCATTCCTGCGGCGAGAGTATAGACGAGGCACTGGAAAATATAAAAGAAGTTATAGAGATGTGCCTGGAGGAGACAAATCTTGAAGAACTCAATAAGTTTGTAGGATTTAGAGAACTGGAAATAGCTCAGAATGTCTAAACTTCCAGTGCTCAAAGGCAGAGAACTTATAAGGTTCTTGGAATCCATAGGCTTCAGGGTTATCCGGACGGGGATGTCAAGGGGACATGTCTAGAATTTAGGAGAGGAGGGAGGCATAAAATGCC
>DMDI01000046.1:0-3802 GCA_003445555.1 Desulfotomaculum sp.
GTTGGTGACGAGGTTAACTATACCATTACCGTAACCAACACCAGTTCGGCTGATACCCCGGACCTGGAGGGTAAGGTCAGCGACCCCATGCTGGGTATTGACCAGACCTTTACCCTGGCTTCCGGTAAGAACTTAGTCATTAACAAGGCCTATACCGTTCCCGAAGGTGCGTCCGACCCGCTGGTGAATACGGCTACGGTCACCGCTTCGCCTAAAGGCTTCCCCAACGTCCTGAAGGCTTCCGACGGTCATTCGGTGGACCTGGTACATCCTAACTTCACCGTGACCAAGGAGTGTTTCCCTGACCCGGTACAGGTAGGTGCCAGTATCAACTACCGTATCACCATCGACAACACCGGTGATGTAGCTCTAAATTACCACGTAGTGGACACTGCAGCGGGAGTAGATCAAAATATTAGCGGCCATACGCCTGAAGCCGATCCGATTGTTATTGAAACTTCCCGCATCGTAAAGCCAGGGGAACCATCGCCGCTTACCAATACTGTCAAGGTAACCGCCACGCTTGACAAACTGCCTAACGTGATAGTTAAAGAGGCAAGCGCGTCATGCGACATTGCCGGCGGCGCAACCCGCACTCCGGGCTTCTGGAAGACACACTATGACTATACCACTCATGTAGTTACGGTTCATTTATCTGTCTATGAAGGCGTTTACATTGACCTTGGGTGGAAGAAGCTTAGCAGCACTGCAGATGTCTTAGGAATGCTTTGGGCCGATAAAGCCAAGAGCTCTGACGGCAGCCGCCGTGACAAGCTGTGCCAGGCCAGGGTGATAGCCTCCTTCCAGGCTGTGGCCGCCATCCTCAACAGTGGTTTGTCTAACGGCGCCCCGTTGCCGGTAAGCTTGTCCTATATTCAGGATACGCTGAAAGGCAACGATATTGGTGCCATCCGGGCTCTGGGTGAAACCCTTGACGCGTACAATAACAGTGGTGATGACATTGCCATCGTTGACAATGACGGCTACATGATTAAACCCGCTGACCCGGGACAAGCAAAGACGAACGCCAACTTTGCGATCGCGGATTGCAAATAATTTACGAATCTACGGACAAAGCTATTGACGAAAACAACATAATAATAAAACTAAAAGGAGAGGCCGGTACACCCGGCCTCTCCTCTCACTTAAGCGCCTTGCGAATAAGGATAACAAAATATTAATTATTTGCTTACCTTATGATTTTTTGTCCTAAACTGATAGTATTGTCAGGCATTGGGAAATTTATTTCGCCAGACTCGAGTTATAAAGAGGCTATAGGGTGTATTCCAGACACAAGACACTGAGTTATGAATAGGATATAAGCTTTCAACTACGCATTACAACCTCAATACCGGAAAGCCGTAATATTACATTATTGGCTAAATAAACATCATACTAAAGTATGATTGTAATAAATGCTAAGTTATGTTAAAGTTTTGCTAAATTTAACTTTTTAACCAAGGTTTCTGTTTCGAAAAAGGCAATCCGCGAGAAGATATAAAGCGGAGCGCAAAGCGAAGGGTCCTTTGGGAAGTATGCTTGGGCAAGCCTGGCTGCCAAAAAACAGAAAAGTTTTTTCTGTCGCTTCAGCTTAATTTATAGACCTTATTTAGTTTGAAAATGAGGGCTAGGTAATTTTATTTTTTTACAAGTAATTTTATAAAAAAATAATAAAAAATGTTGAAAAAATATATTGACAGAATTATATGAATATACTATATTTTAATTGTAATATCTAGTTATTTTATTTAAATTTATGACTAATAAGCTAGAAAGGAGGATGAGGTGAAATGACGTGGATTGGGATTATTACGCGCTTTGTGGTAGCGGCAGTAATTTTAGGGATTGTCTGGTTAATTCCTGGTCTGGTTAATCAAGGTACCCTGGGCGGAATTTTAGCCGCGGCTATAGTTATCGCAGCCTTAGGCTATGTGGTAGAAAGGCTTTTGGGCGGCCAGGTAACGGCTCGAAACAGAGGAATTATTGGTTTTATTGTAACTTTTGTAGTTATTTACCTGGCGCAGTTTATCATGCCCGCCCTTTTACAGATTGGCCTGTGGGGAACGCTGATTTGCGCCGTTGTAGTCGGGGTCCTGGATGTTATTCTGCCCGAAAGAATTAAGGCTAAATGAATTAAATAAGAACTTGCCCTGCGTAGACCGCAGGGCTTATTTTTTTCCGGCTAAACCTTTTTACGCTACCTTTATTTCATGAATGGCAGCATTTTTTGGCGCGGCCGTCAAACTTAAATTTATTTATTGTTTGTTAATCCCGCAGACGGAGCACTTGGGGGTTTTTTTAATTTTGAGCTTAAAAAATTCTAAATTTAAAGCATTATAGATCAAAAGCTCGCCAACTAATAATTTTCCTTGCTGCAAGATAAATTTAAGCGCTTCCGTAGCTTGAATTACTCCTATTAACCCGGGCAGAACCCCTAAAACGCCTATTTCCTTACTGGAAGAAACTGCATCACCTGAAGGGGGTTCAGGATAGAGACAGTGGTAACAAGGTCCTACACCAGGAAGAATAGTCATAGCTTGTCCTTCAAAATGTGATACGGCTCCGTAAATCATGGGTTTTTGCGTAACAACGCAAGTCTTATTGGTTAAATAACGGGTGACAAAATTATCACTACAATCAACTACTAGATCATAATCCAAAATAATCCTTAAGGCGTTGGCGGCGGTCAGGTTTTCCTGATAAGTTGCAATTTCAATTTCCGGGTTTAAGGCCGTTAACGTTTGCCGGGCGGAAACAACTTTTGACTCCCCTAACCGGGACGTCTGGTGTAAAATCTGGCGCTGTAAATTACTGCGCTCCAAACGGTCACCATCAACAAGGCCAATTTTTCCTACCCCGGCCGCCGCCAAATAATAAGCTGCTGCCGAGCCCAAGCCGCCTGTCCCAATTAATAGAACCTTAGATTTCAGTAATTTTTTTTGCCCTTTCTCCCCCACTTCAGGAAGTATGATCTGGCGGTGGTATCTGTCTTTTTGTTCTTTTGTAAGCATCGTATTTTTATTGTTCTAATCCGGTAAAAATAGCATCTTCATTTTTATAAATGGCTCTAACCCGTTGACGGGCATCTGCTCTAACATTTTCCGCCTCTTCCTGACTCAAGTTTTGAGAAGCAATCCAATTTTCCAGCAGCCTTCCACCAGGCGACCACATTTCCCACGTCTCACGCTCATAAAACCACGCTTTTAGATTAACCCCGAATTCAGCTATAATCTTCCACACTTCTTCTCTTTGCCGGTCATCACAGTAAACACACATGACACACTCTTCCATTCCCAGGTGATTTAAAGGAACCCGGTCATATTTAACACAAGGGATAACTCCTTTTTCAACGTAAGGGTCAATATTTTTAGCCAGAATGTCAAATTCAGCGCGCGTTCCGGTAAGCACCCATTTTCCCCAATGCTCTAAATATTCTTTATTCGTTAAAGGCTTTCCCTGGTAGGCAATATAGTGATGTCCATGAAACGCAGCCGGGTGATAAAGAAAGATAAAATGTGATTCTGGCCGGTCAACCATCATCTCAATCATCAACCTCCCGCAATGGCCTGAATAATAGTAATTTCATCCCCATTTTTTAAAGGTGTATTTATACCTTTAAGATACCTTATGTTATCTCCGTTAACGTAAACATTTAAATTCCCCAGCATTTCTCCCTGTTCGTTACATACTTTACTTTTTAAGCCCGAATATTGTGCCTCAAGTTGATTTAAGCATTCCGCAACATCTTTTGCTTCACATACTATCTCATTTCTACCCCCGGTTAAATGGCATAACGAGCTCT